>SFJN01000090.1 GCA_004555055.1 Bacteroidales bacterium
AAAACAATAAAATATTTTCCACATGTATAGGCAAAACAAAATGTAAATTTTACCCCCCCCCGAAAAGAAAAATTGGACACTTTTTGACGTATTTTCGACAGGATTACGGCATTATTTCACTCAAATTCCGTCCAAAAGCACTAAATTTGCACCAGAAACAATATTAATAGATATGCATCGGAGACGATGCCCCCCCCCCCAAAAGCCCCCATTGTGTCCGGACCGTTCGACTGCCAGACAAGCGTCCTGTAGCCCTTCCCCTCCAAGGCATAAGCCCTCTTGTCTCTTTATTGTCCCAACATTTTTTCCGTCACACCGAGATTCTACGCAAGGTTTCCAAAAGAAGGAAATGGCCCTGCAACGGCAGGAGCATCTCCCCCGACGGCATATCCCGCCCATTTCCCCCCAAGAGGGCGTGTCGGTACTACCATTTCCGAGGGCCTTTTGTGCGTAGCCTATGCAAGAGAGGGGGACAGACACCAGCCACGGTCCCTGTCCGATATTACCGACAGGACCTAAAACCTACTACACCAATCCTATGATGCCGATTCGTAAGATTACTGTTTTTTTTGTTTTTATTCTTTCTCTCGCAGCCTGCGACAAGACCACCAATGCCACCCATGAAGACATTTCGCAAATGGACTATGCGGCATTGACGGATTTTTTGGCCCATGAACCCATCCCTGCCGACAGTTTTCCACGTGCCATAGCTCGCTATGCTATGCTCTCAAGGGTGCAAAAGGACTTCCACGCCACGCTCAGCTCCCTCGACAGAATCTACAAGGAACAGCAAAGCCGGGGGGCAGGCAAAGACCTCCTTACCGACATCAGCCTCGGTAAGGCGATAGTCACAGCAGACCGCCTGCCCGACAGCATTGTCTGCGGCTACGTATGCGCAGTGATGGGACAGATGGAACACGGCGTCGCCCCGTCGAGCGTCATCACACGTTATACCATGGCAGCCTATGCCACACTGTTGTCCGGCACGGAAACCAGCAACGGACTCACTGCCGAACTTTGCCGAAAAGCCATTAATTACACCAATCTCCACTCCGACGTTCAGGAAAGGCCGGAAATATACCTCTATCTCGGACAGGCCTCCTACGAAAACGGTGACATGAAAACCTCAATGGCCACTCTTTCCAAAGCCCTTGAACTGGCTCAGACCACCGGAAACACCACGCAAGAGGCCAGAGTCTATGCCATCCTCTCAAGGGGATTCAGGGACCAGGGACTGTTTCTGCAGGAAAAAATGACGGCAGAGAAGGCCTTCAACCTTTCCCGGACCATTCCTATCGGCGAAACGAAGTGCTTGGCTGCAAGAGTCATGGGATGGGCTTATGAAGACCGGCAACAGCTCGACTCCGCGCTGATTTTCCTCAACCTCGCCTACGAAATCAGCGACAGCGTGCACATGCACAGCAAAGCAAAGGACATTCTTGAAAACGACATCAACCGTCTCCGGCAGCACGGATGCCGGCAGCCCGACTCCATGTTTGCTGCCCGTGCACAGGCCCTGCAGGAATATACCAAGGTGCTTATCGACATCAACAAGGCTGAGACATTGAAGGACAACGTTGAACCGCAAATCTCTCGCAACCGTGCCATCATGTTCTATGCCATCGGCATCTGCCTTGCCGTCTGCATACTCTCGCTCATCGGCTTCTACTTCTTCAGGAAGCACCAGAAAAGGATACAGGCCGAAAAGGACGCTCACCTTGAAGGCATCACCGCACGACTCCGCAACATCACCTCGCAATACCGGAGCACCAGTGAACGACTCGAGGAAGTGAGGGAACGGCTGAGCACTGCCGAAGAATACCGCGAGCAGCTTGCCCGTCAGATAAGGGAAATGGAAAACAAACTGACAGACAAGGAAGACGAACTGCAGGAAACGAAAACGAGGCTCTCGAACAAGCAGGCTTTCATCACCAGCCTGCAGGAAGAGCACAAGGAACAGGAAGAGAGACTCCAGGAAATCAACAGACGCTTTGCCCACAAGGAATTCAACCTTGCCGAGGCCGTAAGCAATCCTCGCCATTTCGCGCGCGACTTTCTGGCCGTTCATCCCCATTTCGAACTGGCTCTCAAGGAGCGCTCCTCCAACATCTCCTCGCACGATGTGTTGCTCTGCATACTCATCGTTCTGGACGTTTCGAAGGAAGACATCGCAGACGTCATGAAGATTCGTCCCGAAAGCCTCAATGTGGCACGCCACCGCCTGAGGTCGAAACTCGGACTGACGCGCTACGACAACCTCTACACCATCCTGCGCTCACACCTCTGACAAGCCAAAGCCGGCATTTTCAACATCAAAAAAGGCCTTTCTGGCGAAAATAATGTTCCCAAGCACGGCCATATGCTGTTTTTTTGCTACTTTTGCACGCACATAAACTAATTTCTTTGCAGAAAAAAAGCGTACAAAACCCATATGAAAAAGTATCTCTTCACCCTTTTCATTGCCCTGTGCGGCATCTTCAACTGCCAAGCCCAAAACAACTTGGTAGAATGCGTCATCGTAGAACTTCAAAATGGCGAAACCCTTTCGCTTGCACTGAAGTACACACCGAAAGTACAGTTCGAAAGCGAGCAGGTGCTCATTACCGCCGGAGATTTCGAAGCCACCTACGAGCGCACACTCCTACACCGTTTCTACTTCAAGATGGACATTGACGGCATCCACGCCATCGCCGATGCTGAGAAAAAGAGTGCCGGCTCCATCTATGATACCCACGGACGCAAGGTGGCTGACTACGAAGGCTCCATCGACACCATCAACCTGCAAAAAGGTGTGTATGTGGTAAAGACCAAGAGCGGCGAAAGCTTCAAGATGCTGAAGAAATAAGCAAGAAGAAATCAACAAAAGGGGGGACACATCCCAAAAGAGAGTCCGCACTCCGCAGACGTTCAACAGACTGAACACTGCGGAGTGCGGACCTTTTTTGTGCCCTGTTGTGCCCTACTCCACGGCAGGGGAGGCAGGCACAAGGCTCAATCGCGGCGGAAAATGTCGCGCGAATAGACTTTGTCTTCCACATCGTCGAGCTCGGCATCATAGCGGTTGGCGATGATGCACTGGCTCTGGGCTTTGAAGGCCTTGAGGTCGTTCACCACACGGCTTCCGAAGAAGGTTGAACCGTCCTCGAGCGTAGGCTCGTAGATGATGACCTCGGCACCCTTGGCCTTGATGCGCTTCATGATGCCCTGGATGGCACTTTGCCGGAAATTGTCGGAATTCGACTTCATCGTCAGGCGGAACACTCCGATGACGCAATGCTTCTCTGCCATACGGTCGTAACGGTTGGTGCCGCTGTAGCTGTAGTAACCGGCACGTTCCAGCACCTGGTCGGCAATGAAGTCCTTGCGCGTACGGTTACTCTCCACAATGGCGGTCATCATCTGCTGCGGCACATCGGCATAGTTGGCCAGCAACTGCTTGGTATCCTTCGGTAGGCAATAACCGCCGTAGCCGAACGACGGATTGTTGTAGTGCGTTCCGATGCGGGGGTCCAGCCCTACACCCTCAATGATGGCACGGGTGTCGAGCCCCTTCACTTCGGCATAAGTGTCGAGCTCGTTGAAATAACTTACGCGGAGCGCCAGATAGGTGTTGGCAAAGAGTTTCACAGCCTCGGCCTCCTTCATTCCCATATAGAGCACAGGAATGCCTTTGTGCGGGAGTGCGGCAATCTCATCCTCGGAACATCCCACATACTGCTGTCCGCAGATGGCCCCCTCCACAAGCAGGTCGGCAAATGTCTCGGCCGACTGCAGCAGGTGGTTACCGGCAATTTCGCGGATGGCCTTGTCTTCGGCCGAAAACTCATCTGTACGGAGCATCCTGGGGACACCGACGATGATGCGCGAAGGATAGAGGTTGTCATAAAGTGCCCGGCTCTCGCGCAGGAATTCGGGGGCAAAGAGCAGATGGAGCTTGGGAAGGCAATGGAGTGTAACAGGAGTCAGGCCGTGCTCGCGACAGTATGTCTCGTGACGGGCTACCACCTCCATCCATCTTTCGGCATAACGCAGATAGAGCGAACGGCAATATCCCACGGGAATGGTGCTCTTGATGACCATCGTGGCCTCAGGATTCACTGTCAGCACAAGGTCGATGACCTCCTCCACATGCGAGGTGTCGAAGAAATTCTTCTGGGCATCGTAGTTTGTCGGGGCGGCGATGACCACGATTTCCGCAGCGGCATAGGCAGCGGCACCGTCGAGGGTGGCTGTCAGCCGCAAGGGACGCTCAGAGAGGTAGCGTTCGATATATTCGTCCTGGATAGGAGAGCAGCGGCGGTTTATCATGTCCACCTTTTCGGGAATCACATCGACGCACGTCACATCGTTGTGCTGGGCAAGAAGGGTGGCTATGGAAAGCCCTACATATCCCGTACCGGCAACGGCTATTTTTCGGTTCATTTTCAGATAATGCTTGGGGGGTTAGTAATGAGAAGCTTATGCAACCTGCGTTATGACTTCGTCTTACGGCGAAACATTTTCGACGACAAAGGTAACGAGAAAACGGCAATCAAGCGGCAAGAAACAGGCAAAAAAAGTCCGGACGCCCTTGAATTCAAAGGTTTTTTGTAAATTTGCCGAAGAGAAAGGTGGATTCTTTATTTGCCTTTCCGGATTTTGGAACGACAAATGGCCGACGGCATGCCACGCTACAGACAATCTCTACCCATACTATGAAAGACTTCAAGAACATATTTTTCGACCTCGGCGGTGTGCTTTTCAACCTTAACACCCGCGCTGCATTCCGGGCGTTCAAAGCGCTTGGAATGGGAATCCCTGATGAAATCATTGCAGACAACCAGCCTCTGAACGGCATGCCCGAAGGGCAGGAAATCGTCAGACTGATTCACAGCATGGACCTCGGCAAGGTGCGGGGAGCGGAATTCATGGAAATCGTGAAGAGGGAATGCCGCCCTGGCACCACCGAAGCAGAAATCCTGCACGCCTACAACGGAATGATCGAGGTGCCGGTAACAAGGCTGCAACTCCTCAAACGCCTGCGTAGCAAGTACAAGGTCTACCTGCTCAGCAACATCGGCGACCTTCACTGGGAAGCAGCCCGCAACATGGCCGCAGCTGTCGGCTATCCCATGGAGGAGTGTTTCGACCACTGTTTCTGCTCCTTCGAAATGGGTGTGGCAAAGCCCGACCCCGTTATCTTTGAACGCGCCATCGCCGAAAGTGGCGTCGTCCCGGAAGAGACTCTCTACATCGACGATTTCGACGCCAACATCGAAGCCGGACGCCGCGCCGGATTACTGGCCTACAAAATCGTCGGCAACACACTTGAACAACACGTTCCCATCCTCTTCCCCGAATTCTGCTGATTCCCTTTCTTTCTGACCTAACAAAACACAAGCTACAGGCCCTCCCCCTCCCCGAAATCCCTGCCTTCGGAGAGGGGGCTTTTTCTTGTGTTTCCATAGAATATCCGTGGACATCCGTGATAATCCGTGTGAATAACAATATTGAATCAACACACGGATGTCCACGGAAGGTCTCGGAGGATTTTGAAAATAATGGGAACTTTTTCTTCCCCTTGCAAAAAGAAGGACAACAGAAGCCCCCCCAAAAAAAGGATGCCCCAAACAGCAGGATTATGTGGATTTTACAAGGATAAATGAGGCGCAAATCAGTGTGTACCAACCCATTTTTCCTGAGTTAGACACGATTTTACACAGGCTGCGATTTCCTACGTTTGTCAAGCATATCACCAAAAAGAACATCATAATTTCGACACCTGTAAACTTTTTTTCCCAAAAAAGTAGACAAAAGACACTAATACACCTATACAGCACCTCAAAAATGGCATGTTTACATGCAAAATATTATCCCATCCTTGACTTTTTGGCCTAAATTCGGATGAAAATGTCTGCACATGTCCATATTTTCACCAAAATCTCGCTACCTTTGCACACGTTTTTTTCAGATTCCTGATTTTAGAAAACGTGACAACTTTCCCGCACAATGTGCCCAACCCGATTCACATATCCGATGCTTCAAACGCGCCGCAATGCTGCACCACTGCAGCCCGGACGGCTCACCCCCAACAGCATACAATGAAAGGTAGGTCCTGCCCCATGCACCCGCAACATGGCAGAACCTACCTTTCAGCCTTTTAGCGACATACACCACCGAAAGCCTGTCATACGGGGACAGGCGTCCACTCCAACTCTTATCTCTGAAACATACAGTATGGAACCCTTGAAACACGAATGCGGCATCGCAATGGTGCGCCTGCTCAAACCACTGGACTACTACCGGAAGAAATACGGCACCGACAAATATGCCCTCAGCAAACTCTATCTGATGATGGAGAAACAGCACAACCGCGGACAGGAAGGTGCCGGAATGGCCTGCGTAAAACTCAACGGAAAGCCTGGGCACGAATATATGTACCGCGAAAAGGCTGAAGGCAAGGATGCCATCACCAAGGTCTTCGCCAGCGTCTACAGGCAAATGGCTGGAGACAATGCCGACGGACCGGCTGAAATTACCACCACCGATGACATTCCCGGAGAAAGGCCACCATTCCTCGGTGAACTCTATATGGGACATCTCAGATACTCCACCACCGGACGTGGCGGACTGAAATACGTGCACCCCTTCCTGCGCCGCAACAACTGGAAGGCAAAGAACCTCTGCCTCTGCGGAAACTTCAACATGACGAACATCAGCGAAGTGTTCGCCCATCTTGTCGCCCAGGGACAAAGTCCGCGCGTTTACAGCGACTCCTACATCATGCTCGAAATCATGGGGCACCGTCTCGACCGCGAGGTGGAACGGCTCTTCGTCCAGGCGCAGGAACAGGGTCTCGAAGGCACGGACATTACGGACTACATCGACGCGCACGTGGACATCGCCAATGTGCTGAAGACTTCCATGCCGCTCTTCGACGGCGGATATGTGGTGTGCGGACTCACCGGAAGCGGCGAATTCTTTGCCATGCGCGACCCTCACGGCATACGTCCGGCATTCTATTACATCAGCGACGAACTGGTGACATGTGCCAGCGAACGCCCCGTGCTGCAGACCACCTTCGACCTGGCTACAAAGGAGGTGCATGAACTGCTGCCAGGACAGGCCATCATTGTCAGGGCATCGGGCGAAACCGTCGTACAGCAGATTATCGAACCCCAGGAATACCTGCCCTGCTCCTTCGAACGCATCTACTTCAGCCGTGGAAACGACCTCGATATCTACAACGAACGCAAGGCACTGGGACACCAGCTTACGGACAAAATCCTCGAAGCCGTGGAGGGCGACACCGAACATACCGTCTTTTCATACATCCCCAACACGGCCGAAGTGGCGTATTACGGACTCATCGAGGGAGTGGAAGACCATACCCCACGCGTCAGGGCTGAAAAGGTGGTGTCGAAAGACATCAAACTCCGTACGTTCATTGCCGAAAGCGGCGTGCGGAACGACCTTGCAGCTCACGTCTACGACATCACCTTCGGGTCCCTCAAACCATATGTCGACAACCTGGTGGTCATCGACGACAGCATTGTCCGCGGTACCACCCTGCGCGAAAGCATCATCAAGATTCTCGACCGCCTGCATCCGAAGAAAATGGTCATCGTCAGTTCGGCACCGCAAATACGCTACCCCGATTTCTACGGTATCGACATGAGCCGCATCGGCGACTTCATAGCCTTCCAGGCGTGCGTGGCGCTCCATCATGAACGACATACGGATGGGATGCTGCACACCGTATACAACGAATGCCGCGAGATGCTTGACAAAGGCGACATTGCACCCGACCGGAATCCCGTACGCCGGCTCTATGCTCCCTTCACCGCTGAAGAACTGTCGGAAAAGATGGCACAACTCCTCAGACCCGAAGGTGTCACCACACCCATCACACTCGTCTTCCAGAGCATCGAAGGACTCCACCGGGCCATCCCGAACCATCCCGGCGACTGGTACTTCACGGGGCACTACCCCACTCCCGGCGGCCTGCGACTACTGCTGGCCTCGTACGTGGAATGGTACGAAAAGCAGCATAGAGAGAGCAGCGACAAGGCATCCGGCCCCAGCCTTTAGCCTGCATTGACACTATGCTGCACCTGCTGCAAGGACATTCGCAACGGAATACAATGCTTGCTTTAAAAAAAAGACACAAAAACACCTTCATACATCTTCCTTCATCATGTCACCAAAATTCATATTCGTAACGGGCGGCGTAGTTTCGTCCCTTGGTAAGGGCATCATTTCCTCCTCCATCGGCAAACTGCTCCAGGCCCGAGGATACCGTATCACCATCCAGAAGTTCGACCCCTACATCAACATCGACCCCGGAACACTCAACCCCTACGAACATGGCGAATGCTACGTGACGGACGATGGCATGGAGACGGACCTCGACCTCGGACACTACGAACGCTTTACCGGCATCCACACCACACGCAACAATTCCGTCACTACAGGACGCATCTACAAAGCCGTCATTGACCGCGAACGCCGTGGCGACTATCTCGGAAAGACCATACAGGTGGTGCCGCACATCACCGATGAAATCAAACGGCGCATACGCCTGTCGGCGGCAAACGGCGAATATGACTTCATCATCACCGAAATCGGAGGCACCATCGGCGACATCGAGAGTGCGCCGTTCATGGAAGCCATACGACAGATGCGCTGGGAACTGGGCAAGGATGCCTGCAACGTACATCTCACCTACGTGCCGTATCTCAAGGCTGCCGACGAACTGAAGACAAAGCCTACACAGCATTCCGTCAAGGAAATGCAGGGAATGGGAATCCAGCCCGACGTGCTGATACTGCGCACGGAGAAGCACCTCGACCAAGCCATCCTGCTCAAGGTGGCAAACTTCTGCAACGTTGCCCCCGACTGCGTGGTACAGAGCGAAGACCTTCCGAGCATCTACGAAGTGCCTGTCAACATGCAACGCCAAGGCCTGGATGCTGCCATACTGCGACGCCTGGAACTGCCCGTGGGCGAAACGCCCGCACTCGGACCCTGGCGAAACTTCCTCGAACGCATGCACCATGCCACACTGGAGACACACATCGCACTCGTCGGGAAATACGACCTGCAGGATGCCTACAAAAGCATACGCGAAGCGCTCGTACAGGCCGGTATCTACAACGACCGCAAGGTACGCCTGCACTTTGTGAACAGTGAACACCTCAACGAAGAGAACATCGAGGAAAGTCTTGAGGGAATGGCAGGAGTGGTCATCTGCCCCGGATTCGGACAGCGCGGCATCGAAGGCAAGATTCTGGCCGCACAGTATACCCGCACACACGACATCCCCACCTTCGGCATCTGTCTCGGCATGCAGATGATGGTCATCGAATTTGCCCGCAACGTCCTCGGACTGACCGACGCCAACAGTGCGGAAATGGACAGCCATACACCCAACAACGTCATCGACCTCATGGAGGAACAGAAGAACGTGACCGCAATGGGAGGCACCATGCGTCTCGGAGCCTACGACTGCGACCTGCTGCCGGGCAGCCACGTACGAGCCATCTACGATGTCGACCGCATCCGCGAACGCCATCGCCACCGCTACGAATTCAACAACCGATTTATCGAGGCATACGAATCGGCAGGAATGCACTGCGTGGGACGGAATCCCGAATCGAATCTCGTGGAGATTGTGGAGATTCCCGAGTTGCGCTGGTACATCGGTGCACAGTTCCACCCCGAATACTCCAGCACGGTGCTCCATCCGCATCCCCTCTTCCTTGATTTCATCCGCGAGGCCATGAAGTCTGAAGACAAGTGATAATACCCTGACAAGCCAAAGATATGGTTGCAGCAGACACCGGAAACCCGCCCCCATATGGATTTCCGGTGTCTTTGTCTTATGGTATCTGAAGGCTTATAGGATACGGAAGGCAGTACTTTCCCGAAATAAGACGATTGCCATGCCGCTACGGAAGTCCTGTACCCAAGCCGGTTTATAGCCCCCGAAATACGGCGTTGGAATCGAGGCAAGCGGACGAGTGTGCAATTTTTTCCGACGCCCGTTTACAGTTAAGTTCAGCCTTCATAACCCCATCGTTAACGCGCTGAGAATGGCCTCGGAAGCCACCACGACTTGCCTTGGCTCCAAATATCGCAAAATCGGAAAAGAGGGGAATATTGGGGATTTTACGGCATTTTCCGGCCGGAAAACCGGAAACATCGGACTTCTTTGCCACAAAGTACGGAGGTTTTCCATCAAAAGTACGGAGGTTTGTGCCCAAGAAGTCCGATGTTTTTGCCCAAAACACGGCATTTTCTGAATTTTTCACCGCATTTTTTTAGTTTTTTGCCGCGAAATCCGATG
>SFJN01000091.1 GCA_004555055.1 Bacteroidales bacterium
GCAGTTTCGCGCACAACTGCATGGGGTCATCGATGTAAAGTTCTTCTTATTCAGACTCTCAAAGATATTTGGCTAAACACAGGTTTTTGCAGGTGCGCCACTTTGTTCTTGGTTTTCTTCGTTCGGCATAGTCTGAGTCAGGACTCAGCTCTGCGCTCACTTCACGAAAACCTTGGAGACTGTACCGTCGGGCTTGCGGATGATGTTCACCTGTCCCTTTCGGGGTGCGGTGTAGCGTGCGCCGTTGGTGGAGAATACGTCGGTATCCGAAGCATTATCGGTGGTGATGTGATGGATGCCTACGGCTATCTGAGCGTTGCGAGCCTCTTCGAGAAGGGCATTGAGGGCGTCGACGATGGGCTGCAGGCTCTCCGGTCCCTCACCCTTCAGGAGTTGTCCCGAGCGGTAAGCGTCTTCGAGGTTGTGTGCCCACTCTTCAATCTGCTGCAGGATATCTTCGAGCGGCTGGACGTAGTTGGCAGCCACATCCGGGCATTCCGTTTCGATGGTCTCCCGGGTAGTGTCGTAAACCTGCTTCACCTCTTCGAGTTGCGCGATGAGGTTTTCGTATGCCATTTCGTTTTCGGCGTTGCAGTTTTCGGCCTTCTTGAGGAGTTCTTCGATGTGCATCTTCACGAGTGCCAGATCGCTCCAGAACTTGGTGGAGAGTCGGTCCTGCTCGTAGGCGAGTGTGATTTCGTCCTTGAGGGCATCGATTTCGTGCTGAACGTTTTCGACGTCTTCAGCCACAATGTCCTGGATGTAGGGATAGAGGTCGGCAATCTGCAGGGCAGTGGCGTTGAGGGCTTCGGTAAGTGCGGCGATTTCCTGTGTGTAGTCGGCCAGCAGTGCAGCCTTTTCCTGGTACTGTTTCTCGGCATTGAGGGCCTCTTCTCGGATGGCGTCGAGCTCGTTGCTGAGGCTCTTGACGTCGAGACTGATGTCGGCAGCCTGTCCGCCCTGTGCCATGGCATCGTCGACGGCCTGCTGCATGGCGTTGAGAGCGTCGGCTATTGCCTCGAGGCGTGCGGCATAGTCGGAAGCGACATGGCTGCACTTGCTCTCAACATAAGCCTTGGTATCCTCGTACTTCGACCGTACGGCGGCGATGGTGGCGTTGAGGTCGGCAAAGGCCTTTTGGTTGTCGTTGTAGGCCTGCTGTGCCTTGCGTGCTTCGGAAAGGATGTTCTTGAGTTCCTTCTGTTCGGCGGTGAAGTCGAGCATATAGTCAGCGGTCAGCGTTCCCTGGGCGTATGCCTCCTTCAGGGCTTCGGCTTTGGCGTCGACACGGGTGCGTACGTCAGCGAGGCGTGCGGCGAAGTTTTCGGCGACGTTGGGGCATTCCTCTGCCACTGCGCTTTCCGTTTCGTCGATGTCGCTGCGCATGAGAGCTACCTGCTTCTCGAATGCGGCATAGAGTGCCTGATAGTCCTTCAGGGCCTGCTGTGCGGCTTTTGCATCGGCAACGGCAGCGTTGATTTCGGCCTTCAGACTTTCGGTGTCGACGGTGCTTTCGGCGGTGAGCGTGCCGGCGGCGTGGCGGGCGTCGAGGTCGTTGCGGAGTGCGTCGACCTTCTGCTTCAGTGCGTCGAGGCTCTGGGTAAAGTTGTCAGCGACATCGGGACATTCGGTGGCGATAACTTTCACGGCCTCCTGCAGCGAGGCGTCGAGGGCATCGATTTCGGCGCTGAGTGCGGTGTAAACCTTGTCGTTGACGAAGGCCTTCTGGGCCTCCTGTGCCTCGACGGCAATCTGGTGGAGTTCAGCCTTCGGGCTTTCGATGTCGAGGGTGTAGTCGGCAGTGAGGCTACCCTTGTCGTGTGCCTCGTTCAGAGCCTGGAGCATTCCGGCTACGGCCTGGTTGAGGGCGTCGAAGCGTCCGTTGAACTGTTCGGCGACATCGGGACAGGTTGCAGCCACTTCCGTGCGGGTGGCGTTGATCTCGCTCTGCAGCAGTTGCAGGGCAGCGCTGAAGTTTGCGAATACCTTGTCGTTGACCGAAGCGTGCTGCAAATCCTCAGCCTTCGCGAGCAGCGCCTGGATGCCCTGGCGGAGAGTTTCGAAGTCGAAGGTGCTCTCTTCGGTGAGGGTTTCCTGACGGTAAGCCTCTTCAATCTGCTGTGCGACGCCGGAAATCTGCTGCTCAACCTGCTGTATATCAACGGCGAGTGAGGGAGCCACCTCGGCATAGTCGTTGGCGATGGTGGTCTTTGCAGTTTCGAGTTCGGCCTTCACGGCTTCTAGTTCCTTGGTAAGGACGGCATATTGTGCGGCGTTCACCTCGAACGTCTTCTGTGCCTGGCGTACGTCGGCGGCGAGGGTTTCGAGCGTTGCTGTCAGTGTGGCGGTGTCGACGGTGCTTTCGGCGGAGAGTTCGCCCTGCCGGTGCTGCTCGTCGAGCGTCTGCTGCAGTGCGTCGATGGCGGTGCTTACCTCTTCGAAACGTGTGGTGAAGCGTCCGTAAACGTCCTTGCATTCCCCTGCAAGTTCTGCAGTGAGGGTTTCGTATGCGGTGCGGAGTTCCTCAATCTGTTTCGAGAGGCGTGCATAGGCCTGGTCGTTGACGCTGGCCTTCTGTGCCGCGGTGGCTTCGGCCTTCATCTCTTCGAGGCGCGTGACGATGCGCTCGGTATCGTAGTCGGTGTCCGAAGTGAGTGCTCCGGCGGCATACTTGTTTTCGAGGTCTTGCTGCCAGCCCTTGATCTCGCTGTTGATGCTGCCGAGTTCGCTGGTATAGTTGTTCCATACGTCCTTGCATTCGTGCAAGATGTAGTAGCGGACTTTTTGGTAGAACTCATTGGTATCGTCGAGCTTTTTCTTGAGGACGGCGTAGACCTGTGTGCTGATGAACTGCTTCTCTGCGGCTTCGGCATCGGTCTTCAGTTGTGCGATGGCAGCGGTGAGTTCCTCGGTGTTGAGGGTGTAGTCAGTGGTGAGGGTGCCTTCGTTGTGCTTGGTGTCGAGGTCAGTGCGGAGACCGTCAATCTGCTGCTGCAGACTGCTGATGGTTTCGTCAAAGTCGGCAGCCACGTCCTTGCAGTCGTTCTCGACGAATGCCTTGACCTCGTCGTATGCAGCCTGAAGTTCGTTGAGCTGTGCGGTGAGCGCATCATAGACGTCGGCGATGGCCTTGTCCTGTGCCGCCTTGGCGTCGGTCTTCAGGGTTTCGATGGCTTCATAGACGCTTTCGGTTTCGACGGTCGAATCGGCAGTGAGGGCGCCTTCTTCGTGCTTGGTGTTGAGGTCGGTGCGGAGGGCTACAATCTGCTGCTGCAGTCCTTCGATAGTTTCGGTGAACTGTCCGGCCACGTCCTTGCATTCTTCATCCACAAACGTCTTTGCATCGTTGAGGGCAGTCTGGAGGGCTTCAATCTGCGCGGTGAGTTCGTCGAACATCTTGTCGTTGACGAAAGCCTTCTCTGCGGCTTCGGCATCGGTCTTCAGCTGTGCGATGGCGTTGGTGAGGTTCTCGGTGTCGATGGTGTAATCGGCGGTGAGGGTGCCTTCTTCGTGCTTGGTGTCGAGGTCGGTACGGACGGCCTCAATCTGCTGCTTGAGGCCGTCAATCGTTTCGGTGAACTGTCCGGCCACGTCTTTGCAGTCTTCATTGACGAATTTCTCGGCTTCATCGTAGGCTTTCTGAAGTTCGTCGAGCTGTGCACTCAAGTTGGTATAAACTTGGTTATTGATAAAAGCCTTTTCCTCGGCAGTGGCAGTGGTGACGAGTGCGGCGATGTCGCTCTTCAGACCTTCCACAGGTTCCATGATGCCCTGGATGTCGTTCTCAAGCGTACCGTTGTTGTAGGCGTCGTTGAGTGCTGTGCGCAGGCCGCTGATGGCCGTTTCGATGTCTGTGATGGCCTGCTGCATCGTCTCGGAATCCTTGGTGTTCGGTGCCACCTGTTCGATTTCGGCCTTGGCATTATTGAGGAGAGTCTCCAGTTCGGAAACCTGTGCGAGTGCCGGAACGAGGAGCGTGGCGTTGGTGTTGTCGACAGCGATGGTGATGACATTCTCGGGGAAGGAGAATGTTTCGTCGCCCGTAGAAGAAATCATGAAGTCGCGGAGCCTGATTTCTGCCGAAGGTGCAAGCCTGTCGTCGGCGATGACATCGAATGAGAAGAGTACGCCCTCGTTGCCGTAGACGGCGGTGGTGGTGATGTCAGAGAGCACGAAGCGTCCGTTGTCGGGGTTGAAGGCTACGGAAGCGTTCTGCGGCAGACGTTCGCCGTACTTGAAGTCGTAGAGTCCGTTAGGCTTCTGTGCCACGGTAAGACCTTCGGGGAGTTCGATGCACCCCTCGATGCCATAGACGGGCACACCGTTGTCGAGGAGGAGACTGATGGTGTGTGGCTCGTCGGCGGTGATGGTGATAGACGAGACGTCGGCGCTGAAGTGTCCCACCTCGGGCGATGCCAGCACGCTGAAGTTGTCCTGGTCGAAACGGCTGTTATCGGTGCTGACGAGGTGGATGTTGCTGAAGTCCATCGTACCCTTGTGGGTGAAGGATGCATCGGCCTTCAGTGTAAGTTCCACGAGTGCACCGTCGTTTCCGAAGATGGGGTTCAGTGTTTTCGGGAAGACGGTGAGACGGTATTGTCCGTCTGTCTGCCTGGTAAGTGTGACGGCGTGAGCATCGCGGTCGATGCGTTCGGCGTTGGTCTGCCACTTCACCAGGGAAAGTCCGTCGGGTAGTGCAATGTCAGCCTGCAGACTGAGGATGTCGCCATCCTGGTTGAGGTTGACGGCCACCGTCTTCTCTTCACCGGGAAGAATGGTGAAGGGTGACATTCCCAGCGTGCCTTCCGCCATGGCCACACTGATGCTGCCCATCATGGCCATCATAAAGACGGAGCAACGTGCAGGAAAGTGCTGCAACGATGTGTATATATTCCTTTTCATGTGTGTGTTTTGTGGGAAAGATAAGAAAGAAGAGGCGCAGCAGGGCACGGAAAATGAGCCCGTGCTGCGCCCCCGAAAAGAAAGTGTTTACTTGATTATAACCTTCTTGGAAGTACCGTCATTGCCACGGATGATGTTTACACCGCGCTTCAGACCGTCCATCAGAATACCTCCGACGTTGTAGATCTTTTCCTTCACCTCTTCGGTCATGCTTACCGTACCCAGACCGGTAGCCTCGCCGGCAGGAGCCTGCAGGCTGTAGACATGGGCCATGGTGTCGGAGAAGAGGATGTTGGAGATTTCCACGCCTTCGCCGCTGTAGTTGTGGTCCACCTGTACGTCGAGCCAGAGGAGGGCGTCGCCGTTCTCGGCAAACGTGAGGCCTTCGAGCGAAGTGAGCACCATGCGGTGCATGCCGTTCTCGAGTGCGTTGGTGTATACTGCAAAACCTTCGGCACCGGCACCTGCGGTGGCAGCGGAAAGGGTGATGCCTTCGGGCAGGCGGATATCCATCTGTGCACCAGCATAGAGGCGGGAGGCATTGACGGAGACAGCGATGCGCTGGTGCAGACCCTCACCCTCGAAGCGCAGTGCAAGGGCATCGGCAGAGGGCGCGATGATGCTGCGTACGCGTCTGGGAGCGGCAACGGGCTGTACATCATCGGTGCCGGTGATGATGCGTGCCACAGCGGTGAGGTCACCGATGTTCACCGCACCGTCGAAGTTGGCGTCGGCAGCTGCCAGCAGTTTGGGGTCGGTGATGATTGCGGCATGGAGTGTGTGGCGCAGGATGGTGGTGTAGTCGTCGACAAGCACCTCCTCATCCTCGTTGACGTCGCCGATGAGGTAGCGGCTCTTCATGATGAGATCGCTATACTCCTTAACCTTGCCGAGGAGTTTCTCGCAGCGTTCGAAGACGGCAGGCACGCAGTCGCTGACGTATGCTGCCCACGAGATGTACTTGGAGACCTCAACGCCCCATTCGTTATAGAACTTATTTCCGTCAATGTCAGCGAAGATGGTTCCGCCGCCGTCAACGGTGCCATGGCTCTTATCGTTAAAGACAAGCATGTTATTGTATGCTTTGTCGATGCTTCTGTATGCATCATGCACCTCGTTCTTATTGATGTAGAGGTAACCTTCGAGTTCTTTCTCGGCTTTAGCAAGTTTGTCGTAGACATCCTGAACCCTCCATGCAGCTTCGTTGTAGCTGTATGTGCGGTCGAGGTAGAGCAGCAGGGCCTCGTAGTAGCCATATTGCAGTGTGGCGTCCTCCTTGAGCATCACGTTGGGGTCGGTGGCAAACTCCTTCTGGGCCTTATCAAGGCGTTCCTGGTCGTCTTTGCTGTTGTCTGTGAAGCGAGTGTCGTTGTCGAACCCTTCGTAGTTGCAGTGTTCGTAATTCTGGAGCTTCTCCTTGAGGGCTTCGTAACGTGCTTTGTAGCCATTGAGTTCAGCCTGGAGGCGTTCGCAAGCGGCATCGTTGACGTCGTAGGGAGCTTCGGCCTTTTCGATTTCTTCGGCCATGGTGGTGAGGCTATTCTTCAGCTGTTCGAGGGTGTTGTTGAGGCGCTCGCTGTAGAAGAGCAGTGTTCCAGCCTCCCAGTATTCCTCAATCTTTCCGGCGGCCATGGTTGCCTCTTCAGCCACCTCTTCGAGTTTGTCAGCGAAGAGACTCTGTACGGGCTTGTGGCAGTTCTCCTCGAGGTTCTGGCTGTTGGCATTGCAGAGATTCTGCACCTCGGCGGCAAGCTTCTGGAGTTCGCCATAGAGGGCAGGGATGAGCTCTCTGTTGAAGAGATTGGTAATCTCGGTGCGCGAAGCGGCAATCTTGCCTTCCAGAGCGATGAAGGCAGCTTGCGCTGCGTCTTCGTCATTGTTAATCACATAATTAACATAGATATTGTCAAGCTCGTCCTGATAGCCGTTGATGGTAGTTTCGTATGCCTCCTGCTCTTCAGTCTTCACCACACCCGTAGCCACGGCCTGGTTGTATTCGTAGCGGAGGTGCTCAATCTGGCTTTTGAGTTCCTCTTTTTCGAAGACGTTGGTCCAGTAGTTCAGCCGTATAGCAGTATTTTCGCAGCTCTGCAGTCCCGTTTCGAAATCCGTGCTGTGTACGGTGCCCTGGGCCTTTGCAGCCTCAATGGCTGCAACGATGCTATTGAGTGTGCCTTGTACCGTTTCGATATCAGGGTTGGTGATGAAGTATGCGTTGGCATAGGTGCGTGCAGCATCGATGATGCCCTGGACGCTATTGACAACACCCTGCTCACCCATCAGTATTTTGTAGGCGGCATCGCTGCTGGCCTTGTCTTGCACCTTATTGCAGAAGTCGTCGTAGCCGTTGTTTTGCTTGAACAATTTATACTGGTACATTGCAGCCTTGAGGCCATCGTCGCTGAACATGCAGTTCTGAGCCTTGGCATCCGTTCCGATTGCAATGAAACCTCCCTCTCCGCTGATGTACTGGTTGTAGGCATCGTCGTATTGTTGCTGGTAGTCGGTATTGTCGCCTTCGGGAACTTTGCATGTGGCCAGCTTATCGCGAGCATTCTGGTCGTATTCCTCCAGCTCCTCGTTGACCATGTCATACTCTTGCTGTGCAAGATCTTCGCATTCGGCAAGGACGGAGTCTCCGATGCCGCGGACTTTGGCGAGGAAGCCATTGGCAAGTACTACGGCAAGTTCGCTATTCTCAAGTTCGGTTTTGCCAGTCTGGATATAATGCTTTTCGTCGGAGAAAGCGTTTACCTTCACCTCGTTGTGATAGCCAGTGATGGCGATTTCGGCATCGTTTACAGCCTGTTCGGCAACCGCGAGTGCATCACCGAGGAGCACTTTGGACGTTTTGTTGAGCGCGTTGGTAGTGCGGTTGTAGATGTCGGTGATGTCGGCGGTATATTCTTCGGCTTTCTTGCGGAAATCTTCGTGGAGGTCGAAGACAGCGGGTGTGCCCGTACCTTCTGCCGGTGAGGTGATGGCAAGGATTCCGTCGTATGCAGTCTGCTCTGATGCCTGCAGCTTGCGGAAGTGTTTGCTGTAGTCATACAGTTTTTCCGTCTGGTTGGCTTTAATGACTTCGTCGAATTTAACCTGAAGTTCCTCGTCGGTAATGTTCTGGAACTTGGCAAGGCTGATCACGGCACGGTTGAAGGTTTCGATGGCGTCTTGGAGTGCGTACTGGAAGGCCTTGTGACGGGCGTCATTGTCGGCAATGATGGCGGCAAGATATCCCGAGGGGTCTTCCCAATTGCCCTTGATATCTCTGATTTGCTGAAGGTATTCATCGAAGGTGCTGACGTCGGTATTCTTTGCTGCATCCTCGCTGTACTTACCCTCGCCGAACTTTTCTTCCACTTCTCCGACTGTTGCGTTGAATTTGGTCTGGATGTCGCGGAGCTGGTCGAGCCACGTCATAATCTGAGAGGACTGGTCCTCTCCGGAAAGTTGGTCGTAGACTTGGTTCCAGAGCTTCAGCGTCTCAGTCTCCTTTTCGAGCAGGCTGTTGTGGTTGTCCTCGTTATACTGTGCCTTGTCGCTGGTACCTGTAATGCTGGTTTTAAGACTCTCGATTTTCGAAAGAAGTTCGGCCTTGCCGGTTGCGCAGGTGCGGGCGTCGTATGCCTGCTCAATCTTACCGTCGGTACCTTCCAAGGTCCCGAGCTGGGTGCGGTATCTGTCGAGCTCGCCGAGGAAGTGCTGCTGGCCGGCATTTTCGGGAGTGGCAATGGCTTTTACCTCCTCCTTTTCCATGTCGATGAGGTCCCCACGCTCTGTTCCATCCTCGTTCAGTTTAGGATAGAAGGTATCTCGAATCTTATTCAGGAGTTCGTTGTAGGCATCGTAGTTGGCGGTAGAAGCCTTTGCAGCGTCTATTTTTTCGTTAACCGTCTTCTCGAAGTCTTCGTACTTCGTTTGCCATTTGCCGGTGCCGACAGTTTCGTTCTGAAGGGCTTCGTCGAGACCTTCTGTGAGGCGATCCCATTTATCCAGAAGTTTGGATTCTTCGGTCTCGAATTCATCGCTTCTGTTGGGGTCCTGGTTGTAACTTTCTTCAGCAAACTGTTCGGAAGTGGCAATATATTTGTTGATATTTTCAATCTTGCCCTTGAGCGTGGCGAAGTTGCCGTTCAAAGTATCGTATGCACTCTTGTTAGCCTGAACCTCTTCCTTGATTTTTTCGAGGTGGACGGTGCCAATCCAATTCTGGATTTCGTACAATTTCTGCAACTGCTCGTTGAGCTTCTTCAGTTCATCGATGGCATTGTCTTTGGTGATGCTGGTGGCATCGACAATCAGCATACCCGTCAGGGTATTTTCGTAATCCTGCAGCTGCTGTGCGATGATGCTATATCTAAGGCCGTAGTCCTCGACTTCGGTAGTAGGAATCGAGCCAAAGACATTCTGAAGGCTGTCACGCTGCTCTACAACCTGAGCCTTCAGCGCATTCACATCGCCCACCAGTTTCACAGCGGCTTCCAGTGCGCGGTTTTCGCTGTAGTTCTGAAGGTCCTGCTCGTAGCTGTCCTTGGTGGTTTTGAGGACATCGGGCTTCTTGGTAGCAGCCAGACTCTTCATGGCGTCAGCGTGGTCGTAGTCCTTCATGCCCAGTGCAGCCTCAAGACCGGTTTGCAAGTTTGCAATGGTCTGCTCTGCCTCGGCCAAAGCCTTTCTGTAGGTGGTGCCGTCGGACATGGTGACATCAGGATTGTCAACGATGCCGCGGACTTTTTCCAAAGCGCTCTGCCAGTTCTTGAGTTTGTTCTGGACTGTGTTGTAGTTGTTGCGGGCAGTCTCGGCTTTCTGGTCATATTTATTGATAGCCTCCTGGATATCGCTGAAGCGCTGCTGCTCTTCGCTGTTGTTCTTAAAGTCAACAGCCTTTCCATCGTTATAGGCTTTCGTTACATCATTTTTAAGGGCGGTGATGTCAGAGCCGATGCCCTCGGAAACCGTCCAATAGTCGGTAGCCGCATAGGCTTCGTCGTTGGAAATATATCCGGCAACATTATCGTTGGCAGCGTCAAGCTTGGTGTGAAGGCCTTCGATCTGGCCCAACAGTCCCTGCCAAGCATTGTAGTTTGCCAAAGTGGCCTGGGTCACTCTTTCCAGACTTACAAGAAGGGTTTCTACGTTGCTCTTTTTCTCAGACCAGTCGGGAAGGTCCTTATCGTCCTTCATTCCCTGCTTGAACATGCTGTCGATGTCATTAAGTTCACCCTGGATTTCAGTTATAAGGCCATTGTAGTCCGTGTTTTTGATGGCCTCCAGACCGTTCTTTACGGTATTGAGTCTACCCTTGTAACTACGCTCGTAAAGATCCTGGTTACCGTTACCATCCAATTCAGTATAGGCAGCTTGATAGGCCTTCAGACGGCCAGTATAGAGGTTATAGTCTG
>SFJN01000092.1 GCA_004555055.1 Bacteroidales bacterium
GAATCCCTATACCTTATTCAAATCATTATAAGATAAGGATATACGGCACACGCGCATGGGCACATGGACACATGAAAAGGAACGGGTAAAGGAAAATGCCCTGGGAAGGAGCTACGTAGCGGCCCCTTCGGCCTTATTTTCAAAAATACAGGTATACTAACAATACAAAAGACACAAAATATGAATATATCCTATAAATGGCTGAAAGATTACGTCGATTTCGACATGACAGCAGAAGAGGTAGCCCAAGCACTGACATCCATCGGTCTTGAGGTCGGCAGTGTGGAGGAAGTGCAGACGATACGCGGCGGCCTGAAAGGATTGGTGACAGGACATGTACTCACGTGCGTGCCTCACCCCAACTCCGACCATATGCATGTGACAACTGTCGACATCGGCACCGGTGCTCCTTCGCAGATTGTTTGTGGCGCACCGAATGTGGCAACAGGGCAGAAGGTGATTGTGGCCACATTGGGGACCAAACTCTACGATGGCGAAAAGGAATTCACAATAAAGAAATCGAAACTCCGTGGCGTGGAAAGTATGGGAATGATTTGTGCGGAAGACGAAATCGGTGTGGGCACAAACCACGATGGCATCATGGTGCTGCCCGAGGACACTCCTCTGGGTATGCCTGCGGCCGAATACTTCGGACTTGAAAGTGACTGGCTCATAGAGGTGGACATCACCCCCAACCGTGCCGACGCATGCTCGCATTGGGGCATCGCACGCGACCTCTATGCCTACCTGACTCGCTATGGCAAGCCCACTGCCCTGCACCGTCCCGGCACTGAGGCTTTCGCCACCGACAGCCAAGCTCTGCCCATAGAAGTGACCGTACAGAACCCTGAAGCCTGCCCTCGATACTGCGCCGTCAGCGTCAAGGGATGCCACGTGGGCGAAAGCCCAAAATGGCTCCAACAGCGCCTCACAGCCATCGGACTTCATCCCATCAACAACATCGTAGATATCACAAACTACATTATGATGGCCTACGGACAGCCTCTCCACTGCTTCGATGCCGACATGATTGAAGGCCACAGGATAGTGGTAAGGACCATGCCAAAAGGCACACATTTCGTAACCCTTGACGGCGTGGAACGCAAACTTAGCGACCGCGACCTCTGCATCTGTAACGCCGAGGCTCCGATGTGCATCGCCGGAGTGTACGGAGGCAAAGGAAGCGGAACCAATGCCGATACCAAAGACGTGGTATTTGAAAGTGCGTTGTTCCACCCTACATGGATTAGAAAGAGCGCACGCCGGCATGGACTGAGCACCGATGCCAGTTTCCGCTTTGAACGCGGTGTAGACCCCGACGGACAGATTTACGCCCTCAAACAGGCGGCACTGATGGCAAAGGAAATTGCCGGAGGAGAAATCGCCATGGACATTGTCGACATCGAAGTTCCGGAAACGGTGAAACACTTCGACGTAAAGCTCGACTACAAATACGTGCACGAACTTGTGGGCAAAGACATCGAACCATCCCTCATACGCACCATCTGCGAAGCACTTGAAATGAAGGTCGTAGAGGAAACGCCCGAAAGCCTCAGCCTCAAGGTACCTGCATACCGCGTTGACGTGCAGCGCCCCTGCGACGTCGTTGAGGATATTCTTCGCATTTATGGGTACAACAATGTGGAGATTCCCACAGCACTGAAGTCGAGTCTGACCATCAAGGCTGAAGAAGATAGAAGTTACAAACTGCAAAACCTTGTAAGCGAGCAGCTTGTGGGACAAGGATTCAACGAAATTCTGAATAATTCTCTTACACGCGAGGCATACTACGACAGCCTTCAGACGCATGCTCCGGAGCATCTTGTACGACTGCTCAACCCCCTGTCAGGCGACCTCAACGTCATGCGGCAGACACTCCTCTTCGGAGGTTTGGAGAGCATTGCCCACAACGTGAACCGCAAAATGGGCAACATCCGCTTCTTTGAGTTCGGAAAATGCTATCACTTCGATGCTGACCGCAAGGCACAAGAGCAGCTGACACCCGAAGAGGTAAAGGCTTTTCCTGCAAAAGTGCTGGCAGGATACAGCGAAGAGTTCCATTTAGGACTGTGGTTACACGGAAACCGCGTGGAGGGAAGTTGGGCCCATGCCGACGAAGCCTCGAGCGTCTACGAGCTGAAAGCCTATGCGCTCTCCGTCCTCAAACGTCTGGGAGTGAACCTCGGAAGCCTGGTGGTGAAAGACGGGGACAACGACATCTTTGCAAAGAGTATAGCCGTAGCCGACCGCAATGGGAAGCTCTGCCTAGAGCTCGGACCCGTGAAAAAGGCTCTCATAGCAGCCTGCGGGATTGACGGAGAAGTCTACTTCGCCAACATCAACTGGACGCAACTCATGAAGAAGCTCCCCAAAAAGGAAACCCGCTTTCAGGAGCTACCCAAATTCCCTGCCGTACGTCGCGACCTTGCGGTGCTCGTCGACACCACTGTCACCTTTGCAGAAATCGAACGCCTTGCTTTTGCCGCTGACAAAAAGATTGTCAAACGCGTGGAACTCTTCGACGTCTATGAAGGAAAAAAACTCCCCGAAGGCAAGAAGAGCTATGCCTTCGCTATCTACATGCAGGACGAGACCAAGACCATGAACGACAAGCAGACCGATGGCATCATGAAGAAAATCATCGCCTCGGTGGAAAAACAGCTTGGTGCAGAGCTCCGATAGCCTGTCAAAAACGTTTCGTTAAGCGAGAGCAATATCAAGCTTGTTTGAATATTGCCGAGCGACAAGAAACGAAGAGCAAAGCTCAACGTTTCGTTAAGCGATAGCAATATCCAGCTTGTTTGAGTTTTGCCGAGCGACAAGAGACGAAGAGCAAAGCTCAACGTTTCGTTAAGCAAGTGCAGAGGCTCAACGATGGAGCGGCAAGCACAATGCTAAACTATTTCGACTATGCCGAGCATAGGAAGATGTAATCGAACGAAGGTAGCTATACCAAGGCAAACGAAGCCAAGTCAACTATACCGTACAAATATATAATAAATAAAACAAACCTGTAAGAAAACCGCATTTGTCAGCCCCAGCGGGAAAAGCGCTGCACGCTCCATGGAGCGACCGCCACAACTAATCATA
Organism: Bacteroidales bacterium; assembly: GCA_004555055.1. Classification (GTDB taxonomy): domain Bacteria; phylum Bacteroidota; class Bacteroidia; order Bacteroidales; family Bacteroidaceae; genus Alloprevotella. Next base: position 3,091 of record SFJN01000092.1, read on the forward strand.
GATTGCGGGAAAAATACGGGAAAAACAGACCAATATGGGAAGAGCATTTGAATATCGTAAGGCCGCAAAGCTGAAGCGTTGGGGCCACATGGCAAAAACCTTTACACGACTGGGAAAACAGATTGCCATCGCCGTTAAAGCCGGCGGTCCCGACCCAGATATGAACCCCTCGCTCCGCAGCGTAATTGCCGTTTGCAAGCGAGAGAACATGCCGAAGGACAACATCGAACGCGCCATCAAGAACGCTCTCGGAAAAGACCAGAGCGAATATAAGACCATGACCTACGAAGGCTACGGGCCACACGGCATCGCCATCTTCGTCGATACCTTGACGGACAACCCTACCCGGACTGTTGGAGACGTGCGCTCCGTTTTCAACAAATTCAGCGGAAACCTCGGCACCATGGGAAGTCTCGCTTTCCTCTTCGATCATAAGTGCGTCTTTACCTTCAAGAAGCCTGCCGACCTTGACATGGAGGAATTCATCCTCAACGTCATCGACCTGGGTGTGGAGGACGAATATGACGAAGACCCCGAAGAAGGTACGCTGACCATCTATGGGGATCCCAAATGCTATGCTGAAATTCAGAAGTTCCTTGAAGAAGAGGGCTTCGAGGAAGTGGGAGGAGAGTTTACCTACATCCCCAACGACCTCAAGGATGTCACCCCTGAACAGCGCGAGACCATCGATAAGATGGTGGAACGCCTGGAGGAGTTTGACGACGTACAGACAGTTTATACCAACATGAAACCTGCCGAGGACTGATATTCGGCCGGAACAGCATATAGCCAGAATTTATAGGGGTGGATGCTATCAATTTGCCGGCAGACAAATTATGGCAGCCACCCATGTTTTCGGGTGTCAGAATCCCCAGACGGAGCAACTGCTTTCGGGGGGACAGGGGTGCCCCATACTCCACACACTGCAAAAACAATACTATGCGCGTACTACTCCTAGGCGATTATTCGAACGTTCATGCCACACTGGCAAAAGGCCTGCGTGAAGAAGGCGTGGAAGTCATCCTTGCGTCGGACGGTGACGGATGGAAGAACTATCCTCGCGACATTGACCTCCAGCGCAAAAGCCTCATGGGAGTGTACAGCATAAAATGGATCTTGGATATAGTACGGAAATTCAGGCATTTTAAAGGCTACGATGTCGTACAGATTATAAATCCCGTATTCCTGCAACTATCAGGAAAGAGGATGTGGCCCTTCTACCGATTCCTCAGAAGACACAATCGCAGTGTCTTCATGGGGGCCTTCGGCATGGACCACTATTGGGTAAAGGCAGGCCTCGACGGCAGGACATTCCGTTATTCCGACTTCAACTTCGGAAGCCTACAGCGCAGAGGAGGGACGAACGAACACTTCATCGCCGACTGGTTAGAGGGGGAGAAAGGCCGGCTCAACCGCCACATTGCAGCAGACTGCGACGGCATTGTAGCCGGACTCTATGAATATTGGGAAAGCTATCGCACACATTGCCCCGAAGCCCAGGGTAAACTCACGTACATTCCCTTCCCCATAGTCGTGCCCGAAGGCCATGTCGCCCCGCATACTTCCGACCGTCTCCGATGCTTCATTGGCATACAACGCGAGCGCTCGGAATACAAGGGAACCGACATCATGTTGCGTGCCCTGGAACGATTGGAAAAGACTTATCCCCAGGAAGTCGAAATCGTAAAGGTGGAGAACGTGCCGTATGCCAAATACGTAAGGATGTTAGAAGATTCGGACGTCATTCTCGACCAGCTCTATTCCTATACCCCTGCCATGAACGCCTTGCAGGCTATGGCCGAGGGACTGATAGTGGTAGGGGGAGCTGAACCCGAATACTACAGGCTGACCGAACGGCAGGAACCAAATACCACACACCTTCGGCCCATCATTAACGTGATTCCACAAGAGGAGTCTGTTTACAGGGAACTTGAAGACCTCATACTCAAACAACAGACTGTCAACAGATTGCGCAACCAAAGCCGCGAGTTTGTACGCAAGCATCACGACTACCGTAAGGTGGCACGTCAATACCTCGATTTCTGGCAAAGCACAATAACTGCCAAAGGGTAAACCTAAAAAGGAATTTAGCATTTCTATTTCTTTCAGCGTATATTCTAAGTCAGCATATATTTTAAACAAACAGTAACCATGAGCGAAGAGGAATACAGCCGGATGGAAAAACGGGTAACCAAACGCTTTAACCGGGCTTGCGCAGACTTCGCGCTACTCGAAGACGGCGACAAAGTGCTCATTGCACTCTCCGGTGGAAAGGATTCTATGCTGCTCCTTCATCTGATGGCACAACGCTCCAGACTTTACAAACCCAAAATCGAAGTAGAAGCGGCACACGTCGTCATGGACAACATCCCCTACGAATCAAATCGTACAAGTCTCGAAATATTCTGCAGGAACGAAGGGGTGAAATTCCATTTGCTACACACGGCATTTGACGAAACCACAGACCGCAGGAAGACCAAATGCTTCCTCTGTGCCTGGTACCGGCGCAAGGCATTGTTCAGTTTCGCACAGAAAAACGGCTTCAACAAGCTGGCGTTGGGGCATCACCAAGACGACATCCTAACCACACTGCTCATGAACCTGATTTTTGAGGGAAGTTTCGACACCATGGCACCACGCCTCGACATGAAGCATTACTCCCTCGCCCTGATCCGTCCGTTAGCCCTTGTCTGCGAGAAGGAAACCACCGCCTTGGCAAAACACCACGGCTTTAGCGGCATAAAGGTGCACTGCCCCTATGAAAACGTGACACAGAGGCAGAAGACGTCGCAGATGCTGCAGCTGCTGGAAACGCAGAATCCAGAAGTACGTCAAAACCTTTGGAGAGCATTGGAAAAAAAGCACGAAGCTTTCTGTAGGGTAGGGCTGCAGACAGACAAAACCTGACACGCTACCCCCGCAATCTTATTCGCAAGACTTCCCCGCGCCTCTTTTTCCCTAGTTTTGCATGGAACAAAAACAAGGGAGCAAACAACCCCACATTAAACATTCTTCATATGTCCTCCTCCAAACAACATCTTCTTGCGCTCACACTTGACGAACTGGTACAGGTGGCCCTGAACCTTGGTTTGCCCCGTTTTGTCGGACGCCAGATGTGCGAATGGATTTATGGAAAGAAAGTGACATCCATTGACGAGATGACGAACATTTCCAAAACCGCGCGCGAGAATCTCAAAGCAAAATACGACATCGGGGCATCAAAGCCTGTGGACTGTATGAGAAGCATTGACGGAACCGTCAAATACCTTTTCAAGACAACGGAAGGACATTTCATCGAAACCGTCTATATCCCCGATTTCGGTTCCCCCGACACTCCATATAGCCAAGACCACCCCCGACGTGCCACGCTGTGTGTATCAAGCCAGGTTGGATGTAAGATGCATTGCGAATTCTGCATGACAGGACGCCAGGGATTTGTAGCGCAATTGAAGGCCTCGGACATTTTGAACCAAATCTACTCCCTCCCCGAACGCGATTTGCTAACCAACATCGTCTTCATGGGACAGGGTGAACCCTTTGACAATCTTGACGCAGTGTTACGGACTACGGAAATCCTCACTGCAGGATACGCCTATGCATGGAGCCCTAAGCGCATCACCGTCAGCAGCGTGGGACTGGAAAAAGGGCTGGTACGCTTCCTCGACGAAAGCAAGTGTAACCTTGCCATTTCACTGCACCATCCCATACCTTCTGGACGGGCAGGCATGATGCCCGCAGAACGGGCTTTCAGCATACAGGACGTGGTGAACGTGCTCAAACGCTACGATTTCTGCCGGAAGACTGACGAAGACTACGATGAAGGCGCCAAACAGCGCAGGCTGACGTTCGAATACATACTCTTTGGTGGTCTCAACGACTCCATAGCGCATGCCAACGCCCTCTTGAAATTGTTGGAACCCCTCGACTGCAGGATAAACCTCATCCGCTTCCACAACATACCGGACACGCCCTTCAAACATACCGAAGAGGGCACATTAAAGCGCTTCTGCGACTATCTGAACGCGCACGGAATAACCACCACTATACGTGCATCCCGCGGACAGGACATCTTTGCCGCCTGCGGACTGCTTTCGACAAAAAAACAAGAAGAGATGGAGCAGCGAAAACAGAGCCAAACTTGCTTGAACTATGCCGAGGCGCGAAGGAGGAAGACGTAGTCACAGAACAAAGTAAAACCAACTGACATTGAAAAACAAGAACACCCAGCACATCCCACTATGAAGATAGCAATCACCCAAGGCGACACTAACGGCATCGGACTGGAACTGGTGCTGAAAGCATTCTCGAACCCCGAGATGTTTGAACTTTGCACACCTATACTTTATGCCAACGAAAAGACGCTGCAACAGCACCGTAAGACGCTCGGGATGCCTGGTGTACAGTACAGGCTCGTAAACTCACCGGAACATGCAGAACCCGGATGCCTGAACCTTGTGCCCGTAACGGTGCAAGGCGTGGAAATTTCCGTCAATTTCGGAAAGGCGGAGGAGACTGCTGGACGCATGGCACTGGCGGCCATTGAAGCGGCCATCAATGACGCAGCTGCAGGGAAAGTGACGGCTATCGTCAATGGGCCCATAAACCTGCCGTCAATGCCCCAAGGAGAATTCCCCTATGCAAGCCTGACGGACTATCTCACCGCCAGAATAGCAGGGGACGGCGTAACGATGCTGTGTAGTCCCCATATGAAGATTGCCATGGCAACCGACCACCTTCCAATGAAGGATGTGGCAGAAAACCTCACGCAGGAACTCATCGAAAACCGCATACGCCAAGTCTATCACGCCATAGAGCGTGATTTCCTTTGCAGCGCACCAAGACTGGCCATACTCGGACTGAACCCTCATGCCGGAGCGTTAGGACTCTTGGGAAATGAGGAAACGGAAATCTTTACACCGGTCATAAAAAACATTGCAGAAAAAGAAAACATACGCGTCTTTGGCCCATATGCTGCAGACGGATTCTTTGGAGATGCCATGTACAGGCATTTCGACTGCACGCTTGCCATGTACCACGACCAGGGGGTCATCCCCTTCAGGGCCCTTGACATGAGCCAGGGAGTGAACTATACCGCAGGGCTTGACATCGTTTGTACGGCACCCGCACACGGAACGACATTTGACAATGCAGGCAAGGGCATTGCCGATGAAACGTCCTTCCTGCAAGCCATCTTTACCGCCATCGACATAGCCCGTCACCGCGCATGCTACGACAAAGCGCACGCCACCCCCCTGCCACATCACGCCATACAGCACGAAAAAAACGCAGGAGAAAGAAAGCGCTTCTCTGCCGAAGCACAGTAAAGAGATACCCCCGAAACACACAACCATTACTTTTTTAAGAGAACACCCCCTTAAAACCCTTATGAAATTCGCGATAATTGCCGCAGGCGAAGGCAGCCGTCTGGCACAGGAAGGCGTAGCATGTCCCAAGCCCCTCATCAAACTTCACGGCGAAGCCATGATCGGACGCCTCATACGCATCTTCCACCAGGTGGGGGCAGAAGAAATCGTAGTCATCGTCAACCGCCTGCACCCCGAAACGGAAGCCTTTATAAATGCACTCATTGCCGAACACCCCGAATGGAACATTACTCTCGAAGTGCAGACTACACCATCCTCCATGCACAGCTTTGCCGTACTTGCACCGCATCTCGACGATGCTCCTTTCTGTCTGACGACGGTCGACACCATCTTTCGGGAAGAGGACCTCAAAGCATACATAATGTCCTTCCAAAAGGCGTTGGAAAAGGGATTCGACGGATGCATGGCCGTCACTGATTTCATTGACGACGAAAAGCCACTGTATGTGGGAACAGACGCCGAAATGAACATCGACGGCTTTTACGATGATTTTGAGCCCCGGCTGAAATACATTTCCGGTGGGATCTATGCCTTGACACCGAAAGCAATTGCCACGCTCCGGAAATGCATGGAAGAAGGTAAGAGCCGCATGAGGAATTTCCAAAGAGCTTTGATAACGGATGGTCTACACCTGCAAGCACATCTGTTTCCGAAAATATTGGATGTCGACCATGCCGCAGACATTGTAAAAGCAGAAAAATTCCTGCAATCATAGGTCCCCAGCCCGGCATCCCCCCCCTTAAAGCACATTACTATTTAGAAAAAACATGGTATTCCTTGTCTCACGGTCGCACGTTTTCTCCCCCAATTCCGTACAGCGCGACGAAGCAATTTACAAGGCCGTTCTCCGCGAACTGAAGGAGCAGGGGGAAGAGGTCTGTTGCATCTCGGAGAACGATTTGATTGCAGACCCCTCAATGCTCCTCGAGGCCGACTCCTATGGGGCTCCGAAAGTCATTTCCATGGGACGTGACGTGCGGACCCTGAGAATTCTTGAACGGAGCGAAGCGATGGGTTTCACAGTCTACAATGCACCATCCGCACTCCTTGCCGGCAATCGCATACACATTGACGCCGTGATGGACGAAGTGGGATTGGGAATGAAAACCCTCGGCACCACCACTGATGTGGCAAATATCGAAAAGGAAATCGGATATCCGCTATGGATAAAGACTGCAGAAACCTCTACACAACACATTGATGACGTGAGGTTTATCGACACAAGAGAGAATCTTTTGAAAGCCCTTTCTAGTTTTGGCAGCAAACCCGGGAACGAGTGGATTCTTTGCGAACACATCGTGGGCGATTTGATAAAATTCTATGGGGTAGAAGGCACCGGTTTCTTTTTTTGGATGTACCCCACACAAAAATCGGACTTTTCAAAGTACGGAAAGGAAAAGCACAACGGGAAGCCCCACGGATACCGATTCTCGGAAGAAATCCTTAAGGAATCGCTCGACGAAGCTGCTGAAGCCCTGGGGATGTATATCTATGGCGGTGATGCCGTAGTACGTCCCGATGGCAGCATTGTTGTTGTTGATTTCAATGACTTTCCATCGTTTGCCTCATGTTGCCGTACAGCTGCAGAAGCCATCGTGGCAAGAGTCCTCAATGCTTAAAGGGTATTTTACAAATAAGTTTTGGGAGTGCCCCTATGCTTTAAG
>SFJN01000093.1 GCA_004555055.1 Bacteroidales bacterium
GATGTTGCCGATACCGGTCTCGGGTGTGCTGGCCGATGAAACGTACCTGAGGATGACACCGCGTTCTCCGAGACGCTTGGTGATGGTGTTCATGTCCTCTACGTCCCTTGAGATACGGGATTCATCCCTGGCGACGACCATGGTTATGCCCTCATCCCCTTCGAAGATCGTTCCCATGAGTGCCCTCCACTGGGGCCTCTTGGTGTCCCCTGCGGACTGCTTCTCGCGGAAGATCTCCACGATGGTGACCTCACGCTCCCTGCACCACTGCTCCATCATGCGGACCTGTGTCTCCGGGTCCTGGTCCTTGTCGTCTGTTGAGACACGGGCGTAGAGCAGTGCCCTTGCCCCAGTGTACTTCTCGACCATCAGAGGTCACCCCCCTCGGGGACAGGCTCCACGGAATCGTTTTCTGACACGTTTTCCCCTACCTTTTCATCCTCTTCGGAGGGTTCGGTGGCTGGTTCCTCGGAGTCTGGTGTTTCCACGGACTCGGTGATGGGCAGGACAACCTGCACGGTCTCGGTGGCGGTAGGGGTTTTCGTGACGGGTTCCTCGGAACCGCCATCATCCTCGGGAACGGATGCTGGCTCGGACGTCCTCCTGACGATCTGGAAACCCAATTCCTCCGTGGGTTCGGAGTCCCAGATGGCTTCGATGAGAGTGAGTGCATCGTAGAGCACCCTGCCCCTGTCGGTTATGGAGCAGAGCCTGGTGTTGCTGAAGGGTACGGGCATTTCCAGTACGAACCCCCTGTCGATGAGGGATTCCAACTTGTTCTTCGCCGAACCGTTGGGGTATATGGCGGTCTTGGGTGCACCCTGCACATCGTGTAGGGCATCAAGCAAGGAAAGGATACGGGGGTCGAAGGCCGAAACCCCATTGGGACTTCCCTTCATCCGTCCACCTCCCTGACGGCACTGGACGGGCCGTCCGAGTCCCATTGGACGGACTCGTGGGGTCCGAAGTACCCGATTAGGGCCTGACGGTCGCCGTCCACGGAGACATGTCTTCCCTGTCCTCCCCTGAGGAATTGTTCTGCGATCTGACTGATCTCCGAGAGCGTGTTGCTCTCGAACGTTGCAAGGATCTTCGCACTGGTGGTGTTCTCAGTCTGTGTCATTGCGTGTCCTCCTGTTCGTCGTACGTTGTGTCTGAAGGGGTTTCGGAAGGGGTTTGCTCCACGGATTCTGATTCCGTGTCGGTCGTGACGGACGGTTCGGTGGTCTTCTTCGAAGACCTCGATGTGCGTCCGGTGGACTTTGAGGCGGTCTTTTTCTGACCGGTCTTTGAGGTAGTCTTGCCCTTGCCCTTTGCAGAAGTTCCCGTACTTTTCGTGGCCGCCCTACCGCTCTTCTTCCTGGCTGCGATAATCACCTCGGAAGCCTTCTCGGCGATCGCGGACAACCTGACGGGGTCCTCGGCAAGGGGCTGGGGGTTGTCGGGCTCGTCGTACTGGTCGTAGCCGAACAGTCCGGCATAGTCGGTCTCGGGGGCCTCGGGCTGATGGTAGGGGTCGATGGGCTGAACGGTGGGTTCCGGAACGGGGGTGTCGTCAACATCGGGGACGATGTCCGTGCCGGGCATGTTGTCGTAGGTGGGGACGTCGTCGATCGTTGTGACGGGGTTCTCGGCGGTGGCCGTGGGGATGGGTTCCACCGTGGGTTCGGGTGTGAAAAGACCGTTGGGTGCGTTGTCGGCAGACCTTTCACGGTGTCTTAGGGTGACCATGCGGTTGGCTCCGACCATGGGCCTGACGGTGGGTCTGGGACGGGGTGTGTCAACGGTGTCGGTGACCTCGGGCACATCGTAGGTGGGTTCCTCGGATTCGATGGGTTCCTCCACGGGCCCTGCCTGGGAGTCGTCGGGGGTGATCACATCAGTGGGTGTGACCGGTGCGCCAACAAGACCGTCATCGGTCAGTTCGTAGACTGCTCCGATGACACCGGTGGTACCCGACACCATGCGCTCGGTGGAGCCCATGCGGATGGGTTCACCGGGGACGTCGTCGATGGGTTCCACGGACTCCACGGGCATGGCCGACTGGTTCCTCTGGGCAAGGAGCAGTTCCACCTGACGGCGGAGTTCAAGGACCTCCACCAGAAGGGGGTCGTCCATTTCCCCGGGTTCGGGGTTGACCACGGGTTGGGGAACATCTTCCTCGGGTTCCTGCTGGACGATCATGGGGGCGTCCTCCGCATCGAACTCGTCCTCGTCGGGTTCCTCGTCCTCGGGGTGATCGTCATCGTCCCCGCCCTCGGAATCGCCGGGGTAGGGGTAGTCCTCGGGGATGCCCATCGCCTCGTAGTAGGGGGCCAGTGCGCCCGAGAGGATGGCAAGGTAATCGTCCTTGGACAGGATGGCGTTCCTGATGGTGGCATCGCAAAGATCCAACTCCTCCAGGGTGGACTGACACCACTGGGCGTGCAGGTCGAAGTCGTCCACCATCTGCTTGGGCAGGTTGGGTTCGCGCATGATCTGACGGGTGGACATGAGTGAGTTGGTTACGGCGGGTTTCGCGTTCCCGATGGCACGGATGGCGTTCTCCAGCAGGTCGGTGTCCGATTCCCCGGACGGGGATACCGAAAGCTTGTACTGGTGAAGGGTGTAGTTCACGGAGACGGTGCGAAGATGGGCTGCGAATGCGTCGCTGAAGAACTTCATGAGGATGGGCGTCCCCTTCTTCTGGTCGGCCATTTCACTCCACCTCCCCTATGGGGAGACCGATGATGCAACGGTCGGTGTAGATCCAAAGGCACACGCCGTCGGACACGGAGCAGTCGGAGGTGTCCCTTGAGGTGGTGACCTTCACGATGTCGAAGGTTTCCAGATAGGGGGAGCATCCGATGGTCTCCACCCACGCCATGGAGTCGTCAACGCACACGGAGACACCGCAGGGGAGGTCCATGCGGTAGTGGCCGTAGTCATCGTCGCCGATGTCGTCCTGGAAGTGGATGAAGCCCTCGGGGGATGCGTCCCAGTCCAGGTTGATGGCACGGACGATGCGGTCGGCGTCAAGGGGTGTGACGGCGTTGTGGGTGCAGACGGATCCGTGGAGGACGCAGGGGACGTCAACGGGGTTGTCAACATCGAAGCCCACCAGGAAGCCACCCAGCGTGTAGGTGATGTGCATCCTGCCGTCCCTGGAGTACCTTGAGACACCGTCGTAGGGGAACACCTCACCCTCGTCGTCCTGCTGGAGGATGTGGAGGAGGTTCATCCCGGGAAGGGCTATGTCCTGCCAGGAGTAGTTGCCCATTGTGAAGAGCACGTCGTGGGCCTCGGAGTCCAGCCATCCCACTATGTCGGCCGGGTCGGTAGTGCCGCCGCGGAGGTATGTGCCCGTCATAGGCTCAACCTCATGATCTCGGCGGACACCATGTCCAACAGCTCCAACCCGGCGTCGATGGACTTCTGGGTGGCGGTCTTGATCGTAATCAGTTCGTCCAGGACGCAGACCTCCTCGTAGCCGGGGTGGCGACGGAAGGACTTGCTGATGCGGTCCTGGCAGTGAGATATGCGGCGGGAGGAGTTCAGCAGCTCCATCGCCAGATTCCCCATCTTGGGATAGGGGTTGTAGAAATCATAAGGAATCAGATCCGTCAAAGGTATCCCTCCAGGTTGTCCCTGGAAGCCTTTACCTCCCTCCTGTCGGAGTCGGAGGTGCGGACGAAATCGTCCAGGGACTGCTGGGTGCGCATAAGCCGGATGTTGGTGTCGTTGGTCTGGACCTTCATCAGATTGGTGCTGATCTGCAACTGACGTGCGGAGCACTCCAGCTGCATCGCCTGGGCCTCGGACATGCGGGACATGGTGGAGATAACCTCCTCCACCACCGCCCTGAGTCCTTGGAGCTCCCTGAACAGGTCTTCCACGGATGCGGATGTCCTGCCGGCGTTGGCCTCGATGTCCATGATGCGTGTGGGAAGGTTGGACATTATGCGCAATTTCTCTGAGAAAAGTGGGTCCTCGGTGTGCTCCATCTCCAATTCGGGTACTCCCTTGGAGGTGTCCACCGTGAGATCTCCGTTTGAGTCTTGGTAATCGGGGTCGAAGTGCCTGCACAAGGGGTGGTTCTCCCACGCCACGTGCATCTGACCAGAGATCTCCTTCTCGGAGCGGGTCAGGACCCAGCCGTTGATGGCCAGGGCGTATTCGACGAAGCGTGCACGCTGGATGAGCAGTGCGCGAATGTCTGCGGGATCGGAGTAGACCTTGGGGTCGAAGAACAGTCTCCCGAGCTTGAGGTACAGGAACTGGTTGCCCGTGGTGGGGAACCAACGCCAGTCGAAGGTGATCTCCTGGTTGAACAGACGGAGGATACCCGTCCTCTGCTGACCACCCCTTCCGACGACCTTGACGGCGTCGGGGACGGTACCGATGGTGTAACCGCGGTCGTCAACGAGCCTGTCGCACTCGCCTACGGCATTCACCGTATAGCTGACGAAGCCGGAAAGGTGGGCCTCGCCGTACCCCTCGGGGCACTCGGAATCGGTCGAGACGCCGACTGTTTCAAGGGTCGGGCGACCCGTCCGGGGTCCCATAATTTCTTTGGAGGCCCCAAACCCGTCCGATTCCGATACTGACCCCCCTTTAGGGGGGTCCCTCTCCTTAACGGGGTTTGAATCGGACGGGGCGCGGAAGAGACGGGGATTGAAGGATTTCACGACCCCGTTGACGACCTCGTACTCCTCTACGAGCTCCCCGAAGTAGATGAGCGTCTCGATGATCTTGTTGATCTTCGTCTTGCCCATCCTGAGCATGCTGGCTGTCGCACTGACGCTCTTCCCCGAGAGGAGCCAATTGCGTACCTTCGTCTCCTCGGACGTGAGCGGACGGCGGCTCATTCGGAGACCTCCGGAACGACGGTCCGCACTACTGCTACCCGTCCGTCCGTTTGGGGCCCCCTCAAAGAGGTCCAAAAAGGCCCAAACCTCCATCCGTCCGCCCAAATTTTCCCTATTACGTAGTAATAGGGAACAGCCGTCCGAAGGCCGTCCGATTCGCATTTATCGATGGACGGTAACGGACGGGCGGTTCTTGGTGTTCCCGAGACCCTTTCCGGACCGTTGCTGCGGATGTCGGAAAGGGTCGGGGTTGTTGTTGTCGGCTCTACTGACGTTTCGACAATCGCCGTATGGTTCGGAGCGGTCGTCGGAACCGTCTTCTTCCTCTGGCGGACACGGCCCGCAGACGGCACGCTGTGTGGTCCGGCGACTGAGAAAAACGTCGCCGTAGTGGTGTTAAGTACCGTGCCCTCTGCATCCATCCTGTCGTGTCCCCACGACAAACGATCATTGCGAAAAGGTCTGGATTTGAAGGGGATGGCAGATTTTTTGCTTATTTCAGGAAATGATTATGTACTTTATCGAACCCTATGAGTTTTGAATTCTGAATCCATCATGTCAGGAGTTCCTAAAAACCCCCACATACAGGACCTGAGCGGCCAGCCCCCATAGGATCCATACCAAGTATGGATCAAACCTGAAACGAGCACGTCATCTTGCATCCCTAACGTTTCCAGCCCGTTCTCGGTCGATGTTTGTCATACCAACCATTGCTGGCAGGGTAAATAAAACCTTCTTATTCGGAACCCCACGGACCGTCCATCCGGCGAATGACCGGATTCGACAATCGACTTAGAGGAAAAAACCGTGAAACACATCGTCTGGACGACAGTTCCCACATTAACGGGAACCGGGATGTCCGAACGGACCCCGTCCCGGAGGACGGGTAAGGGGTTTCACATCCGGCATCAGACGCGGACCATCGCACTGCGTATGGAACTGCCTATGCCGCTCTGTGCGACCGCCATCTTCCTGGTGTCCACGTCTATGTACTTCCCCAACGTGGTCTCAAGCTTCGTGTGGCGCATCATCGTGCGGATCATGTTCAGATCCACACCGCTGTCGTACAGGCTCGTGGCGTAGTAGCGTCTGAAGCAGTGGCAGGAGAACCGGAACCCGAGCCTGTCCGAGAACTTGCGGATGAAGACACCCATGCCCTCCAACGTGAACGGGTGTCCGGCATTGATCCCCCTGTCGCAGACGACCAACCTCCCCTCGGAGAAATCACCGTGGGTGTCGAGCACCTTCCTGCGATACTCCAGGTATTCGTCGATGAGCGCGGCGGTGTCCGGGTCAAGGACCTGGTCCGAGACCTTGCCCATAGGCCCCGAACCCTTCCCCTCAACATGGACGAACCTGGTTCCGATGTCGGAGACCTTCAGGTTCACGATCTCCACCTTCCTCAATCCCAACGTGGCCCCCAGCACCACCACTATGCGCTCGGTTGGGTCCGCCTCCCTGGCGATGGTCATGAACTCCTCCTGTGTGAGGAATATACGCCTGGCCACCAGCCCGTTGTTCCAACGCATCAGACGGTCGGAGTACGGGTTGGTGCCGATGCAGTGCAGCACGAACTGCCCGAACACGGTCAGATAGGTCCTGAGCGTGGGTTCGGACACACGGGTCTGGGTGAACCTGACATCGAAAAGGTCCTCGGGCGTCAACTCCTCCAGTTCGAAGTCCCCCAGCACCTCCTCGATGATCTGTATGGCATAGACGACTGAGTTGACCTGGGACCTGCAGGTGGAGGGACGGAAGTAGTGGCGGACCATGAAATCATGATAGGAGCGGATGCGATCGCCGAACTTGCCGGAGAACACCCTGCCCTCCCAGCTCCTGTTGGTGCGGAGGTCGTGGTACAGGACGGCCACCGGACCCGCACCGCACCATTCGGCGAATGCAGCCAACGAGTTGGCGATCGCGTTTGCCCTCTGGGGCACGGCCGGATACCCGTCCTCGATGGACAGGAGCATCTCTGGTGTGATGTCCCCCGGGTCGATGTCGGGATACCTTTCCATCAGGTATCCGTAACCGTTGCGGGCGGCGGCCCTCTTGTACATGGCGGCCTGACGGTCCGCTCCGTGTGCGACCATCCATTCCGCCCATTGGTCAAGCTTAGGGTCCACCGAGAAGACGATGCCCAGATAGCTCCTGGAACCGACCCTGTGCCGGTCGCGGAGTTCGTCGTAGGGCGATATGCCGTGGGCAACCGTGAGGTATTCGTTGAAGGAATGTAGAAGACGGGCCTTGCTGGTGGCGGTTATGTCACCGAAGGAGTCCGAGAGACGGCAGAGGTCGTCGGGACCGGTCTTCGAGAGGTCGGCATCGCCCATCGCCTCGATGCAACGTTCGGCGCACCTGATCTTCAGATCGATCGTCTCGGGCTTGAGCCCCTTCATCACCATGGCACGTCTCCATGCCACCATAGGCTTCGCGGTTGTTTCTGTGTTCATGTGAATCACCTTCACACGAAAGGAACGGCCCATCCTCCGCTTCCTTAGTGGTGTACTTATGAAATTGTATCACATTTATTTATTGATTTCTGTTGTGTTTATATAAGATGCAGGTGGTCGGAGAACATTGGGATGGTAAGGGGTTTGGCCCCTTGCGGGGCGTTTTTTCAGGTTCAGAGCACACGACGTATGAGCACGCCTGCAACGACGATCGCCACAAGGGCGACGACCAGGACGGACATGATGCTCCTGACGGGGCCGTTGGCAGAATCGGGCTGATCGCCGTAGATGACGTCGAATGTCTCGGTGGCGACATCGCCGTAGAGGTTCGTGATCTTCAGGGTGACCTTGTAGACACCCGGTTCGACATAGGTGTTGTACGCGATGGCGTCGGTGGACGTGTTGCCGTCGCCGAAGTCCCATTCGATCTGGTACTTACCGGTGGAATCGGTGGCATCGAAGAAGAACAGTCCGTAGGGGTTGACCTTGGTGATGGTCGCGGATGCCGTGGGGATAGATGTAAACTCCAGTGGGGGGACACCTTTGGCATAGAGAGTGGTGTTGTCGTTCAGTGCCTTGTCCGCCTGATACTTCTTTGTGAATCCTGCGTCATAATACCATCCCTCGAAGACACCCTCCACCATCAGGGGCGTGTACACGACACCGACAGAGCCCTTGGGGACCTGGAGGGTGGAGTACTCCTCGCCCTCGACCATGAAGGTTATGGTGATCTGGGGGACGATCCATGCGGATTTGACGGTGTGGGAGGTGGTCTGGATCACGGGAGACCCGATGGCGTAGAAGTTTCCTTCCTCATCATACCAACCGGTGTGCCTGAATCCCAAGGTGTAGAATGCATATTCTGCGGAGTTCAGGTCGGGGTATGTGGTTGTGGCATCGACTATCTTCTTTGTCGATGGGAGGTCGGTCACGGGTCCGCCCAGGCTGGACAAGGCGGAGTGATCCATTATGATCATCTTCGGTTCAGCCCATAGGGATTTGGCCGTGTGTGATTCGGTGCTCGCAAGGCTCGCACCGATGTCGTACTTCACGCCGTTCACTTCCCATCCGATGTGGGTCCAACCAGCAGTTATTGCAGCACTGTCCGCACAATCAACATTTAGGTCAGGGTACTTCGCACCATCGGTTATTTCCATTTTCAGGGTTAAGTCTGTGGCATCTATGTTTTCGTTGGCAAGGTTGCTGTGGTCAAATGTAACGGTAGGGGTCGCCGCCGAATCGTCGGCGAATAAATAGGCCAGGCGAGACCCAGCGGAGCTGTAGCCCCCCACAACGTAGTGGTACAGGGAGGAGAGCCCCGCGGCAGCCCCGGAGTCCCAGGAGCCGCCCGCGAAGAGCGCATAGCCGGAACTGCTACTGTAGAAATAATCAGGAGCCGTACTACTTTGGCTGGATGAGGTAGATGTGGGCAATCCCCAGGAATCCAATTGTGTGGAGTATGGGTATTTTCCATATCCATTTAGGCCTGATTTCACGGTCGTCTTTGTTTTGTTGGAAGTATCCGATGTAGGATTTAGATTCTGACCCGCATACAGTCCGCTTGACCACCAAGCGTCATCAACATACTCCCACAACGAACCCCAAGCATTCTCTATGAACAACTTGGCACCAACAGAACTTGCTGAACTTGTTCCGTAGTATGGACCGTAACCGTCCGTCTGACCGGTCTGTGAATAGCTCGAACCACTTGCATTACCGTATCCGACCTGTGCCTGGGAATCGAAGTTCTCCATGACGGCAAGGGAACACATACGATAAAGTTCATACATGTGGTAGTTCCAAAGGAGGGTCACACCACCTTCGACCTTCGCATTCTTCGAATACGTTCTATAATCTGCGAGG
Source organism: Bacteroidales bacterium (assembly GCA_004555055.1). Lineage (GTDB taxonomy): Bacteria > Bacteroidota > Bacteroidia > Bacteroidales > Bacteroidaceae > Alloprevotella. The sequence goes on from SFJN01000093.1 coordinate 9,164, forward strand.
CTTGTGGAGTTCTTCGGTGATGTTCCGGACTCGGATCCCAGAACGGTTCCATTCAGAGTGGCTTCGTACACACCTATGGCAAGGTAGTTGTAACTGGTGCCACCGACGGTGAACGCAGATGCCAATGTTCCATCCGCAGAACTGCTGGACATCGTCAGGGTGCTCCCTGACACGGACACATAGATCTTCGGAAGACACCACATTATATTGTATCCCTTTCCGGAAATGTCCGTTCCATCCACAGCCTGTTTCAGATTGCTTGGATTCAGATGACAAACCATCTTCCCTGTTGCGGGATCGAAAGCGGCATAGAAGCTGTTGAACGGCCCGTATCCGTTCTCGTCGAATCCCCAACTACCAACCGTTTGGGATATGCCGTTGACCGGTGTGGTATCTGCCAACGTCGCTCCGCCTTTTTCGTATTTCGTGGTGATCGTGCTGTTGCTGATGGTGACGGTGCACTTCCAATCCGTAGTTGCGGCATCAGATTCTTCCGGCTCCCCTATGATGATCAGGGCAGAAGCCAGCATCAGGAAAACGGCAAAGATCGCCAGATTCTTTCTTTTATTCTTATGTTCATACATAGTGATCACACTCCCAATAGAGTGTTTTGAATGCACGCCAGGAACGCAGACCTATTATCCAACGTCTGTCGGATTCGATACTGCGGACCAAGGGTGCAATTGTCTTCCTCCTCAGTTCACGTGAATCACACCACTTCAGAATCCCATCGTATGATGCAACTGTTCCGACCTGGCTTGAGTTTAAGGAATATCCAGAATCCACTAGTTTCTGTAATTCCGTCACCTTTCTGACCATTCTGATTTTTGTGCTCTTGCGCAAAAGGATGCGGTCACGATAGATGCGATAACCAACGAAATCTATTCCACGATCTTGGATTGGGAAAAC
>SFJN01000094.1 GCA_004555055.1 Bacteroidales bacterium
GCCGTCTCCTCGATGACCTCGCGCTTCCAGTCGATGCCGGTCTGCAGGGTATGTGCCCCCACCTGCGTCCTGAAGCGTGCGCCGAGGTCGAAGACGTGGGCACGGAGATGGTTGCGGGCATGCTCCATATACGTGCCCACACCCAGCTGCTCCTGCGTGCCGGCATCCTGGAGCCAGTATTCGCCCTGGATGTCGTAGGTCTCGCGCTCGCGGGTGGCATAGCTCGAGAACTTCAGTGCGGCAAAGGTCTTCGGCGTGAAGTGGCGGGTGAGTGTGGCACTGCCGAAGAGGGTACGGAACTGGTCCTTCTCCTGGCCGTCGAAATAGACGCGGAAACTCTTCGGGTCGTCCATCGTTCCGAATCGCGTGTCACGTTCCGTAGGCACGAAACGGTAGTTGTTGTCACTGACGTTTCCCATCACGTCGAGGCTCCACCGCTCCGAAGGGTGCAGCTGCAGCACCAGCTGGTAGTCGAGGAACGAGGGGCGGTATTCGCCGCCGGTGTCAAGCGATCCGAGCAGATAACGGGTGGTCTTGTAGCGGAGCGAGGTCATGGCCGACATCTTGCGGTTGCCCCATCCGGCATAGGCTCCGCCGCCAAGGAGCGAGGCGTTGGCCGAAGCCTCGAGGCGTGTGGGACGCTTGTAGGTGATGTCGAGTACTGACGACATCTTGTCGCCGTAGCGTGCCTCGAAACCGCCACTCGAGAAGGCGATGTTCTCCACCATGTCGGGGTTGATGATGGACAGTCCTTCCTGCTGTCCCGAACGGACGAGGAGTGGACGGTAGATTTCGATGCCGTTGAGATAGACACAGTTTTCGTCGAACGAGCCACCGCGGACATTGTACTGCGACGAAAGTTCGTTGTGGGTCGACACTCCTGCCTGCGTGGCAATGATTTCCTCCACACCATTTCCGGTGGTCGAGGGCATGAGGTGTGTGTCGACGGGTTTGATGCGTTGTGTGGTTCCCGTCTGCACACCCTGTCCCACGGCAGTGGCCTCGCCAAGCATGGCTCCGTACGAAGGCAGGGTGATGTCGATGCGTACGGAGTCGCGGGGATGATAGAGCGTGCGCTTGCGGGTTTCGTAGCCGATCATGGAGTACTGCACCACAATGGTGTCGCGGCTCTGGAAGGTCAACGAGTAGCGTCCCTGAAGGTCGCACGAAGTGCCGACAGCCGTACCGGGGATGCGCACGGTGGCAAGTTCTATGGGCGCTCCGTCCTGGTCGCGCACAATGCCGAACACACGGCAGCGCTGCGCCACGGCATCGGCCACGGCGATGAGCAGGAAGAGGAGCGTAAGGATGGTTCTGTTATTCATTTACAATGGAGGGATGAAGGCCTTTGCTGCACACTTTTCAGCCACACGACATTTGCAGAAGGGCATGAAGGACAGTGGTCTCTGTAATATTCTTCGATTCGCCTCAGCCCTTTTACTTCAGGAAGACGAAGTACACGGCGGCGACAAGGCAGAGGAAGGCGGCAAAGTGGTTCCACTGCAGGGTCTGTCCTTTGAAGACCAGTACGGTAAAGACGGTGAAGATGGTGATGGACAGCACCTCCTGGATAATCTTCAGCTGCATGAGCGTAAAGGGTCCGCCGTTGCCTTCGAAGCCCATCCGGTTGCCGTTCACCTGGCAGATGTATTCGGGAAGTGCAAGGAGCCACGAGGCAAGGATGACGACGATGAGGGGCGTGTGGTCGGTGATGACGCCCATCGTCTGGAGTTTCAGATGGCCATACCAGGCAAAGGTCATGAAACAGTTGCTGATGACCAGCAGCAGTATGGTAAGTACAATACTACTCATTTTTCAGGATGGTTGTTGTCTTGTTTTTCAGATTTCCGTAACGATTTCGCCAAGCGTCTTACGGTTCTTTTCGGGTGCCACACTCCCTTCGGCGGGATATCCGATGGGCAGGATGATGACGGGTTCCTCGTCGGTTCCGAGCGGTAGTGCGCGGCGTGCGGCCTCCACATCGAAGGCACACACCCAGCAGGTGCCGAGTCCGGCTTCGGTGGCAGCCAGGCAGATGTGTTCGGCGGCAATGCTGGCATCGACGATGCCGTGGCGGTGTCCGTCGGAGGGACGCACCCATTCCTCGTCGTGGCGGACGGTAAGGACAATGTAAAGCGGCGCGGTGGCAAACCATGGACGGGGATATGCTCCGGCCAGTGCCTCGCGGGCAGCGGCGCTGCGGACGACATAGAAGTGCCAGGGCTGGCGGTTGCAGGCCGAGGGTGCCAGGCGGGCAGTGTCGAGGATGCCCCGGAGGACCTCCTCTTCGGGGACTTCGGGACGGTAGTCGCGTACGCTGTAGCGACGTTGTACAAGTGTGGTGAAGTTCATATTCGGTTCCGGTAGTTTTCTGTGGTGTGAATTCATACAGGCCAGCCAATCCAACATACATCTACATTTTATGCCCAGGCCAGCCCGTGCAGATGGCACACACCTTCCGGCCCCCGTGCATCAGCGGTTTCCACGGAATATGGAATGACGCAGGATACACGAGGGACCGGAAGGCATGGCCGAGGGTCACCTGTTCCGTTTGCGGACATAATGGCGTACCCAGTCGATGTGCATCTCCACGGGTACTTCCTTTGGGTCGACCGCCCCTACCCAACTGCCGCCAAGCTGCATGTCGATGAGCATGTACCATGGATGGATGTAGGGAAACTGCTGGCGGTCGGCAAGGGCCTCGACGCGGGGATAGGCGAAGGTGCGCGAGCCGTTGACGGAGAACACCAGGCTGTCGGGGTAGAACTCCACGGCGTAGACGTTGAAGTCGTCAGGACGTATGCCGTGCGTACCATAGTGCGGCGGCACGCGGTCGTCAATCTTGAGGGTGTATTCCGAGTGGACGGTCTGATAGGCGATGGTGTCGTGGTTGAGCCGCTCCATCATGTCGATTTCTCCTCCGTGGGGCCATCCCTGGCTTCCGCCGTCCGGCAGCAGCCATATGGCAGGCCACGCACCGCGGGCTCCGAAAAGGCGGGCACAGACCTCGATGCGGCCTTCGGGCCTGAAGAGGTGTTTGCCCTTTGTCACCACGCCGGCGGTAAGGTATTCCGCAGTGTCGGCATCGAGGGTGATGCGGCCTCCGGGCAGTTCGGCGGGGCTTACACGATGGGGATTGCGGATGCCCTTGAGCACCAGCATGCCGTCGCGCACCTCCAGGAGTTCAGGACGCTTCGACTGCGTGTTGTTCCAGTCGACCGTTCCGCGTTCCGTACGGCTCCACACCGTGGTGTCGAGAGTGGTGCCGTCAAAACCCTCTTCCCAGGCAAGCGACCATTTTCCACCCGTACACGACGTCAGCAACAGGGCAAGGAGGAGGACGGAGAAGAACTTACGCATGGACATAGGTCCCGATATCTTCGCCCTCGAGCACACGGGCAAGGTTTCCGACAATGTCCATATTGAAGACGTAAATAGGCAGATTATTCTGCTTGCACATGGCCGTGGCGGTGATGTCCATCACCTTCAGTCCGCGGGCAATGACCTCGTCGTAACTGATGTCGGCAAACTTCGTGGCGGTGGGGTCCTTCTCGGGGTCAGCGGTATAGACACCGTCCACACGGGTTCCCTTGAGCATCACGTCGGCCTCAATCTCGATGCCCCGGAGCGACGAACCGGTGTCGGTAGTGAAGTAAGGATTACCCGTTCCGGCACTCATGATTACCACTTCGCCGCGCTCCATGGCCTCGATGGCCTTCCACTTCGAATAGAACTCTCCGATGGGCTCCATGCGGATGGCGGTGAGCACACGGTTCTTTACGCCGATGGCCCCGAGGGCGCTGCTGAGGGCAAGACTGTTGATGACGGTGGCGCACATACCCATCTGGTCGCCCTTTACACGGTCGAAGCCCTTGCCGGCTCCGCTGAGACCGCGGAAGATGTTGCCGCCGCCGATGACGATGCCTATCTCCACGCCCTTGGCATGGGCATCACGGATTTGCTCGGCATATTCGTTCAGACGCTTCACGTCGATGCCGTAGCCCTGCTCGCCCATCAGGCTTTCGCCGCTGAGCTTCAGAAGAATTCGCTTGAATTTCATGGTTCGTATTGTCGTATGGATGTATTTGTTTCTGATTCTTTCTTATATCCGTTTTAGATATAACGCAAATATTGCCGGGATATTATCCCGCAGGGCGAAAAAGCGTTGCGGAATCTTCGCGGCCTTATGGTTCCGGGTGCCGCCACCCTGCTCTCCTATCCAAGCTGCGGCATGGGCGGAATGACGCACGCCACCTCCTTGAAAGCATAGGTACGGTGCTCGCCGGACGACTTCTCAAGCGTCAGCATGCCGTTGCGGGCTATACCGGCAAAGCGCCCTGTGAACTCCCCTTCGGCATCGCGGTACGGATGCCAGCCTTCACGGCGGAACAGGCGGGCGGCGAACATTTCCTCCATCCCGGCATAGTCTCCCTCCTGCAACTGGGCAAGGCCGGCGTGGAGATGCCGCACAATGCGCTCCAGAACCCCGGCACGGGAGAAAGTCCGTCCGGCAAGCTGACGGAGAGATACGGGATTGGGGGCGTCGCCAAGGAAATGCCGCTGGTTCACGTTCACGCCGATGCCGGCCATCGTAGCGTCGATGTGAGGTCCGCTGAGTGAGTGCTCGATGAGCATGCCGCATATCTTGCGTTCGCCCACATAGACGTCGTTGGGCCATTTCACGCTGACGGCTTCCGTGCAGGCCGTCCCCTTGAGGAGTTCCGCCACGGTTTCCGCCACGGAGAGGGCCACCGCCTCGCTGATGAGGAACTGGTCGCGGGCGGCCACACCGACATTGCGCCAGGCAACGGAGAAGGTCAGGTTCTCGCCGGCGGCACTTTCCCACACCGTCCCCCGCTGTCCGCGGCCTGCCGTCTGCTCATCGGCTGTGACAAGGAGGAAATGCCCCGGTTCCACGCCCAGAGCCTCGCAGCAGAGCATCGTCGAGACTACACGGCGATGGTGGATATGATGCCAGAATGGGGGAAGAAGCAGGCTTTTCATGCGGCAAAAGTACGAAAATTTTCGCTTGCAATGAATTTTCGTTTACCTCTCTTACCGCTTTCTCTACGGAAAACCTTAATTTTGCCGCACAATCTTTTTATTTTCACGGCTCGTTCCATCATCCGTAACATACGCAACTGCTGCTCCCGCACTGCGGATTCACGACATCGAAGTCCGGGAGTCAGGGAAGGCACAGTCGTCTTCGATTACCGGAACTTTCTGAAGGAAGCCCTCGTAGCACGCTGTACAGGAATGATGCCGGACACGCCATGACGCACCCAACATATCGAATATTTACCATGACCATAAACGCTATCATCGCACAACGTCTGCAGCTCCGCGAGACACAGGTGGAACATACTGTGGCACTACTCGAAGACGGCGCCACCATACCCTTCATCAGCCGATATCGGAAGGAGGCGACAGGCAACCTCGACGAGGTGAAAATCGCCGCCATCGCCGACGAGCTGCAACGGCTTTCTGAACTGCAGCACCGCAAGGAATACATTATCGAAACCATCGACGGCCAGGGAAAACTCACACCCGAACTGCAACAGCGCATCGAAAACTCGTGGGATGCCACCGAAATCGAGGACATCTACCTGCCCTTCAAGCCCAAACGCCGCACCAGGGCGCAGATGGCACGCGAAAAGGGACTGGAACCCCTGGCGGAAATGCTGCTCCTGAAACCATGGAACGACCCGAAAAGGGAGGCTGCAAAATACCTCAACGACCAGGTGGCCGACGTGGACGAGGCCCTGCAGGGTGCCGCTGACATCATTGCCGAACAGGCCAGCGAGAACGAAACCACCCGACAGACACTGCGCACCACCTTCAGCCTCAACGCCGTCATCAGCAGCCGCGTGGTGAAGGGAAAGGACGAAGGCGAGGGCCTGAAGTTCCGCGACTACTTCGACTGGTCGGAACCTCTGAAGCGTTGCACCGGACACCGCCTGCTGGCCATGCGCCGCGGCGAAGCCGAAGGGGTGCTCCGCGTGAGCATCTCGCCCGCCGACGAGGACGATGCCGCCGCACGTCTGGTGCGCCCGTACGTCAAACGCGGCACACCGGCCGAACCCATCGTGGAGGCGGCGGTGCGCGACGCCTACAAACGCTTGCTGAAACCGAGCATCGAAACCGAATTTGCCGCACAGAGCAAGGCTCGCGCCGACGAAGAGGCCATACGCGTTTTTGCCAACAACCTCAAGCAACTCCTGCTAGCGGCTCCATTGGGACAGAAACGCATCATGGGCATCGACCCGGGATTCCGCACAGGATGTAAGGTGGTATGCCTCGATGCACAGGGCACACTGCTCCACAACGAGACCATCTATCCACACGAACCGCGGCGCGAATACACCCGCGCACAGATGACACTGCGCCATCTGATGGAGAAATACCGCATCGAGGCCGTGGCCATCGGTACGGGAACCGCCGGACGCGAGACGGACCAGATGGTGCGCGAAATCGGAATGCCGGGCGTCGACATCTTCCTCGTCAGCGAAGACGGCGCGTCGGTTTACAGCGCGTCGAAGACCGCCCGCGATGAGTTCCCCGACTACGACGTCACCGTACGCGGGGCTGTCAGCATTGCACGCCGCCTTGCCGACCCGCTGGCCGAACTGGTGAAAATCGACCCCAAGGCCATCGGCGTGGGGCAATACCAGCACGACGTCGACCAGAACGCCTTGAAACACTCGCTCGACCAGACGGTGGAAAGCTGCGTGAATGCCGTCGGCGTGAACCTGAACACGGCTTCGCAGCACCTGCTCACCTACGTCAGCGGACTCGGACCTGCCCTGGCCAAGAACATTGTCGACTACCGCACCGCCAACGGTCCATTTACCACGCGCCGCCAACTGCTGAAGGTGCCGCGACTGGGGGCCAAGGCTTTCGAGCAGTGTGCCGGATTCCTGCGCATACCGCCACAGGAGGGCATTGCCGGAAACCCGCTCGACAACACTGCCGTACACCCCGAACGCTATGCGCTGGTGGAACAGATGGCAAAGGATGCCGGGATGGACGTTCCCAGCCTCATCGCCAACGCCGACGCACGCCACCGCATCGACCTGCACAGATACTGCACCGACGGGGTGGGAATGCCCACGCTCAACGACATCATGGCGGAACTCGACAAGCCGGGACGCGACCCACGAGGCACCGCCAAGGTGTTTGCCTTCAACGACAAGATACGCACCATCGACGACCTCGAACGCGGCATGCTGCTCCCGGGCGTGGTGACGAACATCACCAACTTCGGCGCATTCATCGACCTGGGCATCAAGGTGAAGGGCCTCGTCCACGTGTCGCAGTGTGCCGACCGCCGCATAAAGGACCCCTCAGAGGTGCTCCGCATACAGCAGAAGGTAATGGTACGCGTCATCGAAATCGACTACGACCGCCAGCGCATCGCACTCTCCATGAAGGGTGTGGAGCAATAAGCACCCTCAATATTCAGCATCCTCCCGACATGACCGACGAATACTACATGCGCCGTGCCCTCGACCAGGCACGCATGGCCCTCGACCGCGACGAAATCCCCATCGGAGCCGTCGTGGTCTGCAACGGACAGATTATTGCACGCGGACACAACCTCACCGAAACGCTCCACGACGTGACGGCACACGCCGAAATGCAAGCCATCACCAGCGCATCGAACCTCCTACACGGCAAATACCTGGCACAATGCACGCTCTACGTCACCGTTGAACCTTGCGTCATGTGTGCAGGAGCCCTCGGATGGGCACAGGTGGCACGCATCGTCTACGGCACAGCCGACCCCAAACGCGGATACTCCGTCTTCGCACCCAAAGCCCTGCACCCCAAGACGCAGGTGACGGCGGGCGTGCTCGAGGAGGAATGTGCCGCACTCATGAAGGACTTCTTCAAAGCAAAACGCTGAAGCAACCACAACCGGACAGAAACATATTCGCACCATACGCACACAACCCATGAAAGACCAGACGCAACTCACGCAGGACCTCCTGCAATTCCTCAACGATTCGCCCGTCAACTTCCTCGCCGTCGACCAGCTCCGCCGCCGTGCCGAAGCCGCCGGATTCACACTCATCGATGCCGCCGAACCCCTGCCCGCGCTACAGCCCGGCATGCGGCTGATGGTGATGAAGAACCATTCCTCCATCTACCTCGTACGCATCGGACGCCGCCCGATGGCCGAAACGGGATTCCGACTCGTCTGCGCACACTCCGACAGCCCCTGCTTCCGCCTCAAGCCCAGCCCCGAAATCCTGGACAGGGAGGGCACACTGCGCCTCAACACCGAGGTCTACGGCGGACCCATACTCTCCACATGGTTCGACCGTCCCCTAAGCCTGGCCGGACGCGTGATGCTACGTAACGGACAGGACCTCCTGCACCCCGAAACACGCCTCGTCGACTTCAAACGGCCCATGATGGTGATTCCAAGCCTTGCCATACACTTCAACCGGCAGGTGAACGACGGTGTGAAGCTCAACCGGCAGAAGGACATGCTCCCCATCATGGGATACATGAACGGACATATGCCCGACGGCGGGGAAATCCTCAACCTCATCGCACAGGAACTGCAGGTGGAGAAGGAGCAGGTCATCGACTTCGACCTCTACGTCTACGACACCACTCCCGCCACCGTCTGCGGTATCCACAACGAATTCGTCCTCAGCGGACGTCTTGACGACCTTTCCATGTGCATCGCCGGCGCACAGGCTCTCTTCGACAGCACGGAGGCCGACGCCACACAGGTTTGCGCCATCTTCGACAACGAGGAGACGGGGTCGGGCACCAAACAGGGAGCGGCATCGCCATTCCTCAGCTGGATGCTCGAACGACTCGTGATGCAGAGCGGCGGCACACGCGACGACTTCTACCGCGCCGTGGAACGCTCCTTCATGGTCAGCGCCGACAATGCCCACGCCTTCCATCCCAACCACGGCGAGAAGGCCGACCCCGTGAACCATCCCGTCATGGGCGGCGGACCGGTCATCAAGTTCAACGCTGCGCAAAAGTATGCCTCCGACGCCGACAGCGCAGCAGTGTTTGCCGAAATATGCCGCCGCGCCGGAGTGCCTTTCCAGAAGTTCGTCAACCACAGCGAAGTGCCGGGAGGCTCCACCCTCGGCAACATCCTCACCGCTTCCCTACCCCTCCGCGGCGTCGACATCGGCAACGCCATTTGGGGCATGCACTCAGCCTGCGAAACGGGTTCCGTAGCGGACCACCACCATGTCTACCGTGCCTTCAAGACCTTCTTCGAGGCATAACATAACAATCCATAAAGACATTTTCCATATCTATACCCTGGATGGGGGCTGCGCGTGAATGACAAATACACGGCAGCCCCCATCGAGCTTTATAGGGTTATATATATTCAGGTTTTCCGGAAGAAGCAAAACATCGGACTTCTTTGGACAAAAGTACGGATGTTTTGCATCGAAAGTACGGAGGTTTGCCCTAAAGAAGTCCGATGTTTTCATTTTCCGGAATGGGCTGTTTTGACGCAGCCTTTGTCTGAAATGTCCGACAAGAGTGTTGATGTCTTCAAGACATTCACCGCCACAAAGGTAACTGAAGAACAGTGAGGCGAAAATGCTGCCATAACTGTATGCCTTACCACTACTGCCACGCTT
>SFJN01000095.1 GCA_004555055.1 Bacteroidales bacterium
TATCTTACCCTCCTTAATATAATAATGCAGTGATTTGGTCAGTTTCTGACTGTCCTCGCACGCTGTCAGCATCCTCAAGGACTGGACATTGAACACCGAACGAGGGCTATTCAAAATGACTTCAAGAACATTATTCCGCGAACTCATAATCCAAAATATTCGTATTATCAGTTTGCAAAAATAACAACATCAATCCTATAATCCAAGAAAAAAATGCAGAATCTCGCCAATTTATCATCCTTACATTTGGAGATAATAGAAAAAAAAGGCGAAAACAACGACATTGGATGTGCACCGCCAATTTACCATGCGGACGAAAACAAACGACAACCAAGACAACAAAAACAACACCATTGGGATGTGCACGCCCAACCATTTTAGCATCCGACTATGAAAATCGGTCAAATCCGGATTCCACAAATAAATCTGTGCGCAATAAATGATGAATAAATGTATAGGGATTCCGCAGTGAACCTTCGGCCGCAGGCTTGCGCATTCCGGTTTTTCTTGCTATCTTTGCCCTCCCGGAACCTTCACCACCGTTTTTATGTCCACACGTACCTACATCGCCATCGACCTCAAATCGTTCTACGCCTCGGTAGAGTGCGTGGAGCGCGGCCTCGACCCTCTCGACACCCATCTGGTGGTGGCCGATGCCAGCCGTACCGCCAAGACCATCTGTCTGGCCGTTTCCCCTTCGCTCAAGGCATACGGCATCGGCGGACGCGCACGCCTCTTTGAGGTGGAACAGCGTATGCGCGAAGTGAACGAACGCCGACGCATATGGTCGCCGGGACGAAGGCTGACGGGAAGCTCCACCTCGAAGGCAGAACTTGAGAACCATCCCGAATGGGAGGCCGGCTACATCACGGCACCGCCACGCATGGCATTCTACATCCGCTACAGCACGGACATCTATGCCGTCTATCTAAAATATGTGGCGCCGGAACACATCCACGTCTATTCCATCGACGAGGTGTTTATGGACGTTACGGACTATCTCCATGCCTACAACCACGATGCGCGCCTGATGGCACGGACCATCGTCCGCGATGTGCTGCAACAGACGGGCATCACCGCCACGGCAGGTATCGGCACCAACCTCTACCTCTGCAAGGTGGCTATGGACATTGTGGCCAAACACATCCCTGCCGATGCCGACGGGGTGCGCATTGCCAGCCTCGACGAGGAGAGTTACCGCCGCACATTGTGGACCCACCGCCCGCTGACCGACTTCTGGCGCGTTGGGCGGGGCACCATGCACCGACTCGAGGCCCACGGGATGTACACCATGGGCGACGTGGCACGGATGTCGGTCATCAGCGAAAACTTCCTCTTCAAACTCTTCGGGGTGAACGCCGAACTCCTCATCGACCATGCCTGGGGTTGGGAACCCTGCACCATCGGGGCGATAAAGGCCTACCGCCCTGCCACCCACTCGCTGAGCAGCGGGCAGGTGCTGACAGAGCCCTACCCTACGGCCAAGGCAAGGGTTGTGGTGCGCGAAATGGCGGAAGCCATGGCACTCGACCTCCTCGACAAACGGTTGGTGACCAACCTGCTGACACTGACCGTAGGCTACGACCGCGAAAGCCTCACCGACATCATCATCCGCCTGCAATATGACGGTCCCGTGGTCAGCGACCACTACGGCCGCAGCGTACCGAAACCTACACACGGCTCGCGGAAACTGCACCGCTACACCAGCTCGGCACGCCTCATCGCCGAGGCAGCACTGGAGATTTTCGACACCACGGTGCACCAGCCCCTACTCGTACGCCGACTGACGATAGCGGCGGGAAACGTGATACCGGAAGAGACGGTGGGACAGGTGGAGAAAGAGACGGGGGAACGCGACCTCTTCACCGACTACGAGGCGCTGGAGGCTGCACGGGAAAAGGAGGACGAGGCGCTGCTGAAAGAACGAAAAATGATGGAGGCTGCACTGAAAATCAAGAAGAAATTCGGGAAAAACGCCTTCCTGAAAGGGACAGACCTGGAAGAGGGTGCCACCGCACGCGAAAGAAACAGACAGATAGGAGGACACAAGGCATGAAATACCGGCACAACGACTACAGCGACATCATCGCACTGCCCCACTACGAACTGCGTTTCCATCCCCGGATGCCGATGGAGGCGCGGGCAGCACAGTTTGCGGCCTTTGCCGCCCTGACGGGCTACGAAAAGGCTATCGACGAAACCACACAGCGCGTGGAGCAGGAGGAAACGGCAGGTCATGACGACGAAGACTACGACGCAGCGTGGGACGACTGGGACGATGCCTGCGAGACGCCAGACTGAAACGCCCCGCACCACAGGGGAAGGATTCCGGTCCTGGAGTCCAAACAAAAGGCGACGGGCAGGGAAAACACAAAAAAATCCTGCAAATCTTTCGACTTGCAGGATATTGAGGGTGCCTAGTCGGATTCGAACCGACGACATTCAGAACCACAATCTGACGCTCTAACCAACTGAACTATAGGCACCATGTTGGCATGCTTTGTTTTCAAAAGCAATGCAAAGGTACGGCAGAAAATCGGACCGTACAAGTTTTGCGGCGTTTTTTTCGGCAAAAAATCATCTTTTCCGCCCAAAAGTGGTAACTTTGCAGGACAAAATCCATATTTATACATGAGAATTACAACAATCTTCGTTGCCCTTTTCCTCTCGCTCGTACCCAGCACATCATGGGCACAACGTCTGTTTCACATCGCACGAAGCTTGAACAAGAACATCGTCTGCTACGATGTCAATACGGTTAACGGCAAGCTCGACACCAAGAATCCCATACACGTATACTGGCACAACAACGAGGACAAGCCGGGCGTGGAGGAGGAACTGAATGCCCTGCAGCGGCGTCTGGCCTACGGCTACAAGGTGCGCTCCACCAGCAACAACGAGGCGAACGTTTCGCTCACCGCCTACAGCAAGCGGCAACTGCGCATCTGCCAGCAGGGCAAGACGTGGATAGCGGTCATCAAGATCAACGGCCAGGACTGCCGCCTGAAAGAGCTGTACGTGAAGACGAAAGGCCCCATGAGCGTGGAATACGTGGAACTCCGCGGCACTCCCCTCGCGGGCGGCAAACAGATTACCGAACGCATCAAGCCCTGAAACCTGCATCACACCACCTCACATTTCCCCGCATGAAACACCATCTGCTACATACACTCTGCTGGCTGGCAACAAGCCTGACGCTCATCACATTCTCCGCCTGCTCCGAAGAGGACGAACCTCCCACACCTCCACAGGAAAAGCTCGGGCGCGTGGTAATGGTATATATGAGTATGCAGAACTCCCTCGGCAACAGCGGACACCACCTCAACGACAGCACGGAGATAGCACAGGCTATGGCCTACATCCCCGAAAACGACCGCCTGCTCCTCTTCATCGACGATGCTCAGCCACCACGGATGTACGAGCTGGAACGTAACCTGAAGGCACCGAAACTCGTGAAACGCTGGACGAAAGACTTCTCGACGGCCTCGAAAGAGGGACTCCAGGAGGTGCTTACGCTCATGCGCACACAGTATGCCGCCAACGAATATGCCCTGGTGGTGGGCAGCCACGCCACAGGATGGTTGCCGAAACCTGCCGAAACCGCCGTCAGCAGCAACCGCCGCGAGACGGAAGGCAGAGGACATGCCACACTCCCCAAACGCACCATCGGCGTTGACGTAGGCGACGACGGAAACATGCGCTACGACAAGGGTCCCAACGGTACCGTGCCCGACCAGATGGAGATTGCCGACTTTGCCAGCGCCATAAACGCCGCCGGCGTATACCTGCGCTACATCCTCTTCGACGCCTGCCTGATGCAGAACGTGGAAACGGCCTATGCCCTGCGCCAAGTTACCGACTACATCATTGCATCGCCCATCTCCATCTCTGCCGAAGGGGCCTACTACACCGACCTCGTGCGCTACGGCCTCTACAACGCCTCGCCCGACATGGTGGCCATCACTTACCTGAGCTACTACAAAGGTCAGGGCAGCATCCCCTACTATTCGGAAAACGAGAACAAATTCTACGGTACCGTCATCTCGAGCATCCGCACCGAAGCCCTGCCGCAGCTGGCCTCCACCGTACGGAACATCCTGCCCTCGCTGGCCAACACCACAGACAACGGGACCACGACATGGAACATGGACGAGGCGCTGAACTACCACGACTACAACGCCTACAACTACTACCGCCCGCACTTCTACGACCTCTACAGCGCCTTCGAGGCGATGGGGGCCGACAAGGCTCAGCTGAAGGAACTGCGGGGGGCCATCGACCAGGCCGTCACCTTCTACGGGGCAAACAAGAAATTCTGGATCGGACCTTCGTACTTCGACTTCCAGACCATGCCCGAAGCGGCAGAATACTGCGGCGTGGCGGCATTCATCCCACAGCAAATCTATACCGACAATGCCGCCAACTCGGCTTACGGCGACCTCAACATCGCCTTCCGGAAGACGGAATGGTACAGAGCGGCGGGATGGGACGCCACAGGATGGTAACCTAAATGGGGCAGGCAAAGATACTATGCCCGCTGAAACGCGGCAAACCTCGCTATACGACCGAAGAAATACGCATACAAAACTGAAACCAAAATAAACCTATTTATGAAACGACTTTTGCTTTCACTCATTGCCCTGGCCATCACCGTTGCCAGCGCCAATGCCCAAAACAACTACTACGAGGAGAAGAACGTCTCGTTCATGGGCCTCTTCGGCATGAACATCAGCAACATGCACTACAAGAACCAGCCCGGAATGGAACTGAACCCCAAGGCAGGCTTCAACCTGGGCGTGCGTGCGGAATACGTGCTGCCCTCATGCCACGGAGTGTTCGTGAATGCCGGACTGGAATACACCATGAAGGGAGGACGCGACAAGATTGAAGTTGGCATCGACGACATGCTCGGCATCGGCTGCACCTACATCGCACGGCCCTGCTACATCTCAATTCCCGTCCACGTCGGTTACCGCTACGATGTGCTCGACGTGCTGGGCGTCTATGCCGACTTCGGTCCATACTTCGCCATCGGCACAAACGGCAAGTTCCGCACCAAGTTCGACGACTTCAGCGACGACGTCACGGAAAGCATCTTCAAGAAGGAAGACGGCATGCGCTCCTACAAGCGCTTCGACTGCGGACTGGGATTCCGTGTCGGTGCCGAATATGCCAAGCACTACAACTTCATCCTCGGCTTCGACTGGGGACTCACCGACATGTACACACAGGACATGAAGCACTACCTCCATCAGGAAGGCGCCACCGATGCCGCCTGCAAGAACTTCTGTGCCAGCCTGACCTTCGGCTACCGCTTCTGATGCGGAGCAGAAAGGCCTGATTACAGCAGACAAAAATACCAAAGGAGAGATGCCGCGTTTGAGTGACGCGGCATCTCTCCTTTTTTTTCTCCATAGACCTGGCAGCCCGACGGTGTAGGTTTCAAACACGCATCCTACACCCTATCCTACACCGGAAATCCCCTTTTTGTACAGGGGATTTCGATGTGTGGTGTAGGAAATGTAGGATTTTTTTCGAAAAACTTTTTTCAGAATGTAGGAGGAAGCAAGAGGAGTCATTCCCGAAGATACTCCATATATTCATCGTAGGGAATATGCCGCCCGCCCATGCTCTTCAGATGGGCGGTCTCGAACTGGCAGTCGATGAGACCGCCATGCGGCTCTACAGCCTGGGCAAGGGCAATGAGCGCGAGTTTCGAGGCGTTTGGTACAAGGCTGAACATGCTCTCACCGATGAAACTCCTGCCGATACCCACACCGTAGAGTCCGCCGACAAGGCGTGAATCGGCATCGCGCACCTCAAAGGATGTGGCATAACCCAGGACGTGCAGCCGTTTGTAGGCCTCCTTCATCTCATCACCGAGCCATGCCCCCGGCTGCTCGTTGCGACGGTTGGCCAGACTGCACTGCTCGATGACGCCGTTGAAGTCACTGCCGATGCTCACCGTATAGCGATTGCTGCGGATGAGTTGGCGCATGGAGTGGCTGACATGGACCTCGGAGGGGAAGATGACAAAACGGTCCATGGGACACCACCACATGATTTCGGGCGACTCGCGGAATCGCCAGAGCATCGCCGTGAAGGGTTATGCAGGCCTCACCGCCCTTACGGAGTTTTCCGAAGAGCAGGGCCTCGGTGAGGATGGGGGTAAGATACTGGGCAATGACGCGGTCCATTTCGCGTGCGCCATACTGGGGATTGAAGCCCTTGCGGAGGAGGAAGTCGCGGGCCTCGTCGGAGAGCTTCATGGCAGCGCCGCGCTTTTCGAGCCGTGCCGAGAGTTGGCGGAGCTTCTTGTCGAGAATCAGGCGCGCCATCTCGAGGTCCATGTCGTTGAAGACGACGGTGCCGGAAAGACGGTTGAGGAATTCGGGCTTGAAGGTCTTCTTCACGGTGTCGAGCATCGCCTCGCCCTTGCTCATTCCGCCGGCAAAGCCCACTGCCGCCTGCGAGGCGAACTGTGCTCCGGCATTGGAGGTCATGACGAGGATGACGTTGCGGAAATCGGCCTTGTTGCCCTTGTTGTCGGTGAGGCAGGCATAGTCCATCACCTGGAGGAGGATGTTATAGATGTCGGTATGGGCCTTTTCAATCTCGTCGAGGAGGAGTACGCACGAAGGGGTCTTGCGGATGGCATCGGTGAGGAGTCCGCCCTCGTCGTGGCCGATATAGCCGGCCGGCGAGCCGATGAGTTTGGAAACGGTGTGCTTCTCGGTGTATTCGCTCATGTCGAAACGCACGAGGGCGATGCCCAGTTCCTGTGCCAGCACCTTGCAGACCTCGGTCTTGCCCACGCCGGTAGGTCCGACAAAGAGGAGCGACGCCATGGGTTTCCCAGGCTCTGTGAGTCCGGCCTTCGCCATCATCACAGCGCGTACCACGCGGTCGATGGCAGCATCCTGGCCATAGATTTCGCCGGTGATGCGAGCCGCCAGTCCCTGCAGTTCGTCGTTGCTCTGCGAAGTAAGGGCCTTGGCATCGATGCGACAGACATCGGTGAGGATGTTGCGGATGATCTCCTTGCCGACCTTCTGATAACGTTCCGCCTTGGGAAAACCCTTCTTGTTGAGCAAGGGGTGCTGCTGGAGGTAGGCTCCGGCCTCGTCGACGATGTCGATGGCCTTGTCGGGAAGGAAACGGTCGTGGATGAGGGCATCGGCCTGCTCCACGGCATAGCGTACGGCTTCGCGGTCGTAGCGCACGCCGTGATGACTTTCGTAACGGGGAAGGAGGCCATCGAGGATGGCGATGGTCTCCTCGACCGTGGGCTCCTTGACATCGATGAGTCCGAAGCGTCGGGCAATGGCCTTCTTGCCGGCCATCGCCCGGTTGTAGTCCTGATAGGTGGTGCAGCCGATGAAGCGGATGCTGCCGTCCTCGAGATAGGGTTTGAGCATGTCGGCGGCATTGATGGAATTGCTGCCGCCGCCGGTTTCGCAAATGCTGTGGATTTCGTCGATGTAGACAATGCATTTTCCGCGGTTGCGGACACCTTCGAGCACGGACTTCATGCGTTTCTCGAATTCACCGTGATAGCTGGCTCCTGCCACCATCGAAGCCATCTCGAGGGCATAGACCTTGTAGCAGCGCATCCAGCCGGGTACCCTGCCCTCATCAATCATCCGCACCAGACCATAGATAAGGGCGGTCTTGCCCACACCGGGTTCGCCGATGAAAAGAGGGTTGTTCTTGTCCTTGCGGCAGAGGATGCGGATGCATCGCGACAGTTCGCGCTCACGGCCCACAAGGGGATTGCGGTGCATGTAGACCTCGTTGAGACAGGTGACCAGGTTCTCCCAAGGTTCGCGCTGTGGGCGGTCGTAGTCATCCTCCTCATCGTCGTTCTCCTCGAAGTTGCTGTAGGGTGATGACTGTCCGATGTGACGGATAATCTCGTTGGCCTGTTCCATCATCTTGCGGAACACCTCGTCATTGCCGAGGGTGCTGATGTCGACCGTCTTGCCGTTGACGATGGCCTCGGCGGTGACAAAGGGCGGGAGTTTGAGGGGTTTGTCATCATCGACAGTATCGTCCTTGTAATAATGGGCCATCAGTGTGGGAAGCCAATCCGAAGGGTCGTCCGAGAAGTAATGGGAGAGGAAATAGGTGGCCATGCAGTCGTCGCCAAGGGCATAGAAACCGTGGATGAGGGCAGCCATGTCCACTACGGCATTCTTGTAGCGCTCCTCGTACTCCTCGTCGACGATGCCCTTTTTCTTCAGGATGGCATCGGGGCGTACCATGGCAAGGAGGACGAAAAGGCGCGAAAAATTGTTTGACAGCGTACCCTTTTCGTTGTTTCCCTCGGGCAGACGGTCCTGGGAATCGATGAACTCGCCCAGTGCCTTGATAAAGTCGGAATGGTTGTAGAAATGGCCACGGCAGAATTCGCGGAACTCCTTTTGGTTGGCCACGTTATAGAGCAGCACCTCGGGCGTCAGGTATTCGAAGCGTTTCCGGGTTGCCATCTCAATGGTGTCGATGAAGGCAGCACGCACCCTGCGCGTGCATTTCATGATGTCTATGGTTGCAGAAAATTGGGGCATGGTAAGAGGGGTGTGTCCTTTTTGTTTTTGTGTGACAGTTTTTCCAATATATACAGTACCTACCTTCGGCGAAAAGGCAGGAAGAGCGGAAGTCAGGCGTTCGGGGGCGGGCTATGCCTCCTCCACGGTAAGCAGCAGAGGGAAGCCGTTTTTGCGGGCAAGCATCATGACGTGGTTGGCCTTGGTGGAGGCGATATCATGGCAATAGGTCCCGACGATGGCCTTCCCTTCGATGTGCACCGTCAGCATCAGGGCCTCGGCATCCTCTTCGGAATGGCGGAAGACGGTGACAAGTACCATCACCACAAATTCCATGGTTGTTTCGTCATCGTTGTGCATGACAACGTTATACATCGACGGCCGCTTCATCTTCGTTCTCGTCTGTCGGCCGCCCATTTGTTCGTTTTCGGTCATAAGGTTTCTGTGTCTTGTCGTTGAACTTTCTGGGCCAAATAGGGTGCAAAGTTACTCATTCCTATGCAGTTGGGCACCATCTTCCGCGGAATATTTCCCCACGACGGTCCCAAATGGCCGTTCCTGTGTGGCGCATTTTACGCATAAGAGTCAAACGGACTTTCCCCCACCGCCTTGAAGGGAACAGACGGTCCCACCCTCCGAACAAAAAACATGAGGGCTGAAAGGGAGGTTCCCTCAAGCCCTCATGCCGTATAGGATGTGTCAACAAATCAGGCAAAAGACGCCATATGCAGACTATCTGATGCGCTCCCCCTTGCCATTCAAAATCACCCCGTCCTCATCGTTGTCCTTACAGAGATACAGGTCGTAAGCGATGGCCTTGATGCTGGTGTAGGAAGGCGGAGTGATGATCCGTCCGTCGGGACTCATCAAGCCATACCAACCCGTTTCGGCCTCATAGCTTCTGCACCGCGCAGCCTTCTCCACAGGGACGGCATCCTCGGAGTCCGTCTCGCTGACCAGCTCGCCCTCATCGTTGTAATACTTTGTCTGAGGATAACGCAGCTCGTCAGAATCGTAGCACAGCGTGTAGACCTCGTTGACATAGCACCCGTCGACGAGTGTCCCGTCAAGGTTGTAACGCCGGATGGAATGGTCGCTGAGCGTCACGCTGATATACCCGTCGAGGACGAAGATGCGGCCTTGGGTATACGGGACAACGGTGTGGAGACTGCTATCCACCACACACTGCCCTTTCCCATTGTCGACAATCCAGAAGTCATCGTCAATCCTGATGTAGAAATATTGGGGCTCCAGCACCCACTTGCCCTGACGGTCGATCATACCGTAACGGTTGCTCTTGCCGTCCTGGATGATGCAATAGCCGTTGTGGAAGACATAGCCGTCGGATTGCGGCGCGTACTCCACCTTAGGGTCCATCACCACCCTACCGGAAGCGTCGATGAACTTGATCATCCCTTCGTCGTCCACAGCCGCCAGCCCATCGGAGAAAATCCAGGCATGGCTGTACTGTGGCTTGATGACCGGCAGACCGGTGAACATATTGAAATAGCCGCGTTTTTGGCCGTCGCTGTAGCATACTAACGAATCGGTGCCCAACGGACGGGCTATCCACTGGATGCCCTTGATGGTGGTGGTGCCGTCGGTGCGCTTCAGGAATCCGTCGTCATCGTACGACGTGCAATAGGACAGCGTACTCGAAACGTACTCCCGGTCTACACAGGCTTCGTCAAAATGACGGTTCAGATGCATCCTGTAGTACAGGTTTTCGAAAATTCCACAGCCCGCAGCGACAACCAGGAACACTGCAAAAATGGCAAAGCAGGTGGAAATCACGCGACGGAGAATCCGGCTGTATCGCGAATCGTCGGCCATACCCATGAAGGCCAATAGCCATCCGGCTACTCCGGCAACAAGTGTGGAAAGTCCACGCCAGAAGAGGTAGAAGGCCCTCTTCATGGTGACAATCTTCGTACGTCCCTTCATTTCCGTTCCTCCTCGTCGAAGGCCTCATTGGCCATAGTGGTGTAGAGGTTGTTGCGCTCCTGGGCCGACATGGGTGCTGCTGCACCATCAGCCTCCTGCTTCTTTACCTCTGCCAGCCGCGAGAAAAAGTTCAGGCGCGTGCTGGCGTCCTTGCACATCGAATCGCGTGTGCCCTCGTGGCTGTAGGCAAAGTTGCGGGAGTTGCGGATGGAGAGGCTCGAAGCCACCTCCACGGCATCCTGGTTGGCTCCCATATATGTAAACGTCCATCCCTCGCCACGCAGACGCTCAACGAGTTCCTTGATGACCCTGCCGCTATACTCGCGGGAGGAGTTCTCCATACCATCGGTGATGACGGTGACCACCACGACGCTGTCCTCAATCTCCTTGACATGACGGCGCATGGCAGTGAGGGTAAAGCCCATGGCATCGTACAGTGGAGTGCCGCAGCAGGGCTGGTAATCCTCCATCGTCAGCGGACGGGCTTCTGCAACGGGCACCTTGTCGAACACGTGCTTCGTCTCACAGTTGCAGAACGTCACCAACGTCACAAAATGGTCTTGCGTATCGGCGAACTTTTCCTGCGCCTTTTTGATTCCTGCCAGAGTCTCGTTGAAACCATCGACTGCCGCTTCACGGATCCGGGACATCGAACCGCTACGGTCGAGGATAATCACATTGAATACCTGCGTCTTCTTCATTTCATTCTTGCTGTTTTTCTCTTCCATTTTTTCTAAAGGATTTAAGGATGTTCTATAAATTAGATTACCTGTTAATGACAAGAGAGAGGACTTTGTAACCATTCTCTGTCATCTATCGCAACTTTTTTTCTAAAAGAGTGTCAGTTGGTAAGTTCCTCCTTTGCCGTGCGATATGCAGAACGTATCATGCCCAGGATATTCAGACTGTTTTCCACACTGCACTGCAGACTCTCCATGTCGGTGTAGAAAAACTCACAACTTGCCGTCACGGCCTTCAGATTCTCGCAGATATAGACCTTTACGAGTTTCACCTCGCGCGAAAGTTTGTTGCAGACGGCAAGTGTGAGGGTCTCTTCGCCTTCAGGGACTTCCGCGAACTGGGGATAGACAACCGAAGCAAACTGCTCGTCGTCCTTCCCGACAAGGAAGTAGATGTTCTTCAACTGGTACGGTACACAGATGTCACCGTCGTCATCGATATAAGGCTGATACCCAAGATTCCGGGCTACTTCCATAATCATTTCTTGCTTTGTCATATGTTTCTTTTTTTTTGGGGGGGGAGGGAGGGATTATTCTAATTATCTGTTTCAACGGTTTCATCGGTTTCAACAGCAAGGGCGTCGTCGTCCGAAGGTCCGCCATGGGAGTTTTCCTCCATTTCAGCCTTCGACTTGCGGAAGAATCTCAATGCAGCCTCCAGCTGGAGAATCATGCTGGAGAGGACCTTGCGGAAATCCTTGTCCTCGGAGTGACTGTCATCGATGAGTTCGCGTTCGTAGGAAAGCCATACATGGTTTCCGTAAATGTAGGCTTTGATGTATTTCAGTGTCGCATTGACCTTTTCGGTCAAAGCAGACACCAGCATGATATTGTCTTCCTCTACCTGCATGATGCAAGGGACGGTGATGTTGAGGAATTCCTCGTCGCTCACGTTGTACATATACAGCATGCTTACTCCCTCGTAGTTGAATTCATAGACGTTTTCATCGTCTGTCTGTACCAGCTTGAACCCCAAGCTGCGTAGAGTTTCCAAAATTTTCTCTTTCATAGCATTGTTTTTTCAGTGGATAGTTTTTCGTTACCTGAAGCCGATTCTTGCGGGACATTCGTCACGGCTCTTAGGGTTGAACCCCTCCCTCACGCGCTCATAATCACGCAAGTCACCGCTTTTTACCGACGGCCGCGTACGGGATACGGTCTGTTCGAGCAGGGCCTGGCTGATGGGCAGACACGTCTCGGAGTCCTGGCTGACAGTTTCGTTGAATTTCTTCCTCGCCGCCGATTCCACGATATAGCAGATATCGCTGCAGTTGTAGCCCTCGGTAAGTTCCGCCAGACGGTCCACATCGATGTCCTCTTCTGTGGGAAGTTTCGAGAGTGCCAACGCAAAGAGGTTCCGCCTTGCCTCCCTGTCGGGCATATCGATATACACCATCTCGTCGATGCGTCCGGTACGCAGGACCGCCTTATCGATGTTCTCGGGATGGTTGGTGGCAGCGACGACATATACACCCCGCTCCGAAGCATTGCCCAAGCAACAGAGGAACTCGTTGACCTCGCTGTCGTAATGCTGGGAGTGGTCGCTACCGGCACGCTTCGGCACCATTGCATCGAACTCGTCGAAGAAGAGCAGCGTCGGTGCATTTTTTTCCGCCTTCCGGAAGAGTTGCCCAATTTTCTCCTGCGTCCCGTGTACCCATGTGCATGCAAGGTCATCGGGCACGACCCTCATGAAATTGATGCCCACCTCCTCGGCCATTTTTTCGGCAAAGAACGTCTTGCCGCACCCAGAAGGACCGTAAAGCAGTATGGAGGGTGGCTTGATGCCATATGCTGCCGCATGCTTGGGATATTTCATCACGTTGACGAAACCCTCGGTGACCAGTTCCTTCAGCTCGTCCATGCCGGCGATGTCCTTGAAGCCGTTACCTTGGGGGGCCTTCTTCTTCCCTGCAGGCCGACATCCTGCTTCCCTGGCTGCGGTTGCCTGCCCCGGTACTGCCGTCTGCTGGCTTCCGCATATGCGACGCAGCCAATCCTTTTCTTTTTCTGATGTATTCATGTAGCACCTCCTGTTTTGTTATGGTATAGTTTTTTCCTGTTTCTAACTATATAGAGTGGCAGACTGACATTTTTATATCAAAGGCACAAAAAAATATCCCTTTGGTATTTCTGCCGGGACATGCCGGACGAACCAAAGGGATATATGAGGTACTACGCACCCTTGCATCTTCAGATGCAAGACTCCGACGGTAGGAGTCTCCATTTCCCTATCAGTCTCCGGCAACCTTCCTCGATATGCTTCGCCACACGGCGGTATACGGCAGCAGTCTGATTATGCGGGTCTTCCACATTGCCTTCCCCATCGAAAGCAATCCGGTTGAACAGCACAATCCGATTCCAATGACCATAGTCCAACACCCGTGTGACGGCATCGCGATGCCGTTCTTCAAACACAATGACCACATCGGCTGTCATCAGCCTTTCACGGTTCATCACCGTGGTCGTACCACTCAGTTCATAGCCCAATTCCTTCGCCACATCCACCATGGCAGCATCACGGGGATTCTCTCCCCAGTCCAATGTACCTAAGGAGCATACCTCGATGCCACTCATTCCTGCATCAGCCAACAGCTTCTTCGTCACACATTCGGCGAATGGTGACCGGCAGGCATTGCCTGTGCAGACAAAGCATATCTTATAACTCATGTTCATTCAAAATTACGGTTTACATCAAATAATCGTTTTTTACGTCTGAGAAACTCTGCCTCATAGTCTGCGGGCAGTCCCAGTGTGGCAAGCTCGTCGGGAGTGATGGCCTTGATGATGCTATTGAGCCTGGCGGCAATGTCATCACAGCGGAACTGCTTCTTCTCCACATTGCGGTGACCTTTCATTTCCGGCACTTCATCAAACGGCACGGAAGGGTGCATCACATAGTAAAGTGCGATGGCAATGTCTGTGCGGTGTCTGCCCATAGCACAGGCAATATAGAAGCCGCCCTTGTCCATCAACTCGAACAGCAGCGGAAGTGAGCCAATAATTTGGTGTACGTCTGTGTTCTTGCTGTCGATGGGCAGACTGTGGTATTCTAAGCCAGCCTCTGCCACATTGCGGTCGTAGCGGTCGGTATGGTCTGCCGTGCGTAGATCGATGATGCACTTTACACCAGCCTTACGCACCTTTGCCAACAGCCAGTTGCTGCCACGTCCCGACATGGTCCTGCCTCTCACACCTTTGTCATACACGGGGGCAAGGTCAACAATGGGGTATCGCTTCAATGCCTCATACAGGGCATTGGGCTTGTTGACAAATTCAGGACTCTTATTATCGGAATCATCTTTGGGCTTGACCTTGTTTTGGGCATTCTTTCCCACATGCCACCCGTCACACCATGCACATTTATAGACAGAGAAATGCACGCCATGCTTTTCGCCCATTGCCTCGGCAGCTTTCAAGGCAACATCTTTTGTAGGGTAAGACATCTTGGGCTTGCCACTTCCTCGCGCCGTATGGCTGTATCGGCTGAAAATGCCGAAGGCGTTGTGCGTCACGAAGATGTTTCGCCATGCTCCTTTGCGAGTCACCTGGTCATATATGGCTAAAAACAGATTCCTGATCTTCATCTCGCTAGACCTTATAAATAGTAGAAATTCTTGTAATTGAATGTCGTCAAAGGCGAGTGGACATCATCCATTGCCAACATCCGTTTAGGTATCTCGTTCAGGGGGATGCCTTCGTCAAGCAATGCTCTCAGCCTACGGGCCAACTTCACATTCTCACGGTCAAGTTCCTCCTGGGTTGTCTCTACCTGATATAATAGAGCCTCACTGAGTTCAGAAACTATCATCCCGGTAAACAATCCATGCAAGCCTTCTGCACGGGCAAACTGGTCGGCATTGCACCACACAGCCACAATGTTGCCTCCATGCTTCCGAAGATGATAAGCGTGAGCATGACCCACGATTATTTTGTCGAAATCATCCTTGCTGTCATCCGCACGGAAGAACAGTCCTTTGTATGAGCCATGCCCAAGCAACATAATGCGCTCCTGCGTAGAAGCATGATGCAACAGATGCCCTATCTCTTTTGTTGAACGGCAGTCGTCAACGACTTGTGCTTCCAGCCCGTCATAAAGGACCGAGAGCATCGCCGTGGTCTTATCCTTGGGATGTATCACTAACATAGCTATAATCTGTTTCTAAACAGTTGGATTTCATCCTTCGTTTTCTCGCCATGGCATAGATTGAACAAATTGACTTCGTCTTCTTCCTCCTCGCATGGCA
>SFJN01000096.1 GCA_004555055.1 Bacteroidales bacterium
CATCATACAAAAACACGACACCGGTATTTCGATAAGATGAACGGAGATGTGAAGAGCCACAGCAGAAACGACCTACATCGGCAGGTCCTGTGGTGCATACATTACAGAAGTAGGGACTTCGCCGTGGATGGACAGCATCTTCAGTTCCGTTCCACAATCATGCGGATGAGGTCGCTGTATTGTGCACAGAAATCGATGAGGACGATGCCGAGCGGACCGTCGAAAGCCGGAATTTCACGTTGGACTGCAGGATTCACGCGTTCGGCGAACTCCCCCGGGGAGTTGTTCGGTACGGCATGGCACGAGGCATAGGTGATGTACCAGCATGGCCGACCGTCGGGGGCAGGGCGTTGCAGTGCCGCAGCCGCCATGTTGCGCAGTGTGGTGAGCGTCTTGTAGTGCGCAGCAGCGACGCTATCGTACCCGTACTCGTCCTCCACGCACGCCGTGCCGGCATCGCCCTGTCGGGAATGAATGGTGACATGGCAGGTGACGTTGTCGTCCCATCCGGCAATCCGTGCCGCCATAGGGGCCCCCTCTACCTCGTCACGGAGGAGGAAGATGATGCGTCCGCGGCATTCGCCGAGCGTGAGCGTGGGGGAAAACTCCCGGGTGATGTCCTCCGCACCGGAGAGGCTGCGTCCCAGCAACCGCGCAAAGCCCCGCGAACTGCCGCCTTCGCACTTCAGCAGGACGATGAGGAACTCGCGGGGATGTGCCTCCAGGAACTTCCGCATGGTGGGCAGTACATCGTCCTCCCACGTCTGCTCCATATACTGTCCGGAATGGTAGACACCGAGCATGGCGGCCCCTTCGCCCTCAGCACCTTCCGTGGTGACGCCGGGGGCACTGTCAGCCTTCAAACGGACATCGAAGAAGCGTACGCCCATCTCCAGTTGCCGGCCGATGGCAGCATCCTGGACTTTCAGGAAGACGTTGCCGCAGACGGCACCGCTGTCGTGGCTGCCGGGAATGGACATGCGGTATACGGGCATTTCGTCGGGAAGGGCCGACATCCAGTCGGCAAGCGATGGGGCATCCTTTGCCGCAAGCGGAAGGATGCCCAAAATCACAAGGAGAAACAGTGTGAGACGTCGCATGGGAGGGTACGAAGTATGTAGGAGTCAAATCAGAATTCCACGTGGGCGAAATGAGGGTTATGGTCCGAGAGGTAACCTATGGGGCCGGCTCCGGGGTGAGGAATCACGCACTTTGTGACACGGCCTGTAGCAGTGACGAAGATGAAGTCTATCTTCTCGCACTCCGCCTCGGGAATCTTTCCCCAGTCGTGGAACGTCCACTCCACGCCCTCACGCTTCTCGGCAATCTTGAAGGCGTCGCGGAGGACGAACTCGTTGGTGGTGATGGTGCGGTAGGCCTCGCTCTGGTCGTTGACGTTGAAGTCGCCTGTAAGGATGGCAGGCTGGTCGCCTACGATGCTCCGTATGCTGTCGATGATGAGGAGTGCAGCCTTGCGGCGGGCTTCGGTGCCGACGTGGTCGAAATGGGTGTTTACGGCCATGAAGACGCGGCCAGTCTGGCGCTCGCGCAGTTTTGCCCATGTGGCAATGCGGCAGCATGCGCCGTCCCATCCGATGAATCCTACAGAATCGGGATATTGCGAGAGCCAGAAAGTGTTGCTGCCGAGGAGTTCGAAGCGGTCTTTCCTATAGAATATAGGGGCCGCTTCACCGGCACGGTCGCCATCGTCGCGGCAGACGCCGACGAAGCTGTATTCGGGCAGGCGTTCCTGGAGATCGGTAAGCTGGTGGTAAAGCACCTCCTGACAGCCCACCACGTCGAGGTTGTGGGCCCGGATGAAGGCTGCCACGGAGTCCTTGCGGTACTTCCAGTTGTTCAGACTGTCCTCAGGATTGTCGTAACGGATGTTGAAGGTGGCACAGTCGAGGGCAAGGGTAGAAGCCTGTTTGTCGGAACAGGCAGCAAACGCCCATGTACACAGGGCTATGATGGAAAGGAAAATATGTTTGTGCATAATCAGGAAGGTATGGAATATGATGAAATACGATTATTTAAAGTCGCGTTGCAAAACCTCGGGATGGGTGTCGGCCACGTGGAGCACGAGTTCGCCGAAGAGTGTATTTGCCCATGCGAACCATGAGCGTGTGAAGTTCCTCGCATCGTCCATATGGAAACTTTCGTGCATGAATCCCGTCCCACCGTCGGTGTTGCGGAGCATGGTGAGGCATTCCTGCAGTTCGCCGGCATCGTCCGTCGTGAGCCCCTTGAGGATGATGCTCATGGGCCAGGGGTAGTCGAGTCCAACGTGCGGTCCGCCGATGCCTTCGCCGGCCTTACCACGGAAGAAATAGGGATTGTCTTCGCTCCACACGAACCTGCGGGTGTTGCGGTACACGGGGTCATCGGCCTTTCCCCAACCCATATAGGGCAGTGCCAACAGGCTGGGCACATTGGCATCGTCCATCATGGTGTAGTTTCCGTAACCGTCGACCTCGTAGGCGTAGATCTTGCCATATTTCGGGTGTTCCACCACGGCATATTTCTGCAGTGCGGTCTCCACCTCGTCGGCCAGTGCGCGGCATTCCTGTGCAAAACCGTCGTGGTGCAGCACCTTGGTCTCGATTTCTGCCAACTGCCGGAGCGAGGTGACGGCAAACATGTTGCTCGGGACGAGGAATCCGTACTGTGTGGCGTCGTCGCTGGGACGGAAGGCCGAGAAGATGAGCCCTACGGGCCGCACGGGTGCCCCGAAACCGTTGTTGATGTTCGAGTCGGTGGCCTTTTCGCATTCGCGGTAGAAACTGTAGGGTCCGCGGCCGTCCTTGCGTTGCTGCTCACGGAAGGTGCGGAGCACCAGTTGCATGGCCTTGTGCCAGGTGTCGGTAAAGACGCTGGCATCGCCGGTGAGCTGCCAGTAGCGGTAGGCAATGCGTATGGGATAGCACAGCGAGTCAATCTCCCATTTCCGCTCGTGGAGTTCCTTAATCATATGCTGCGTGAAGTCCGACTCCCAAGGGCTTCCCACAGGTCCGTCGTTGAAGGCGTTGGCATAGGGGTCGAGGAGGATGCAGTCGGCCTGGCGGCGAATGAGTCCGGCAATCATAATCTGAAGGTCCTTGTCGGCCTGGCAAAGGTTGAGGTAGGGCCAGAGTTGCGCCGAGGAGTCGCGGAGCCACATGGCAGGGATGTCGCCGGTGATGACGAAGGTGTCGGGGGCTCCGTCCTTCATCTTGAACCGTACCGTAGTGTCGAGGGTGTTGGGGAAGCAGTTGATGAACATCTGCCGGAGCTTGGGGTCCTTGATGCGTGCGGCCACTTCGGCAATGACGCGCTCCACCTCTTCGGAGACAAAGGCACGGTCCGACCTGGCCGGGCGCTGGTCGGTGATTTCCGCAGGGGTTGCACTGTAGGCGTTGGTGCCGACGGCTGAGAGTGCAAGGATGATGGCAGGGAATATTTTCATGGATTCAGGAGGATTGTAACGCTTGTTCTTTATTCGTCAAAAATAGGGTCAATAGTTGGTTTTTCCGGGTGTGACGTCGAGGGTTTCCTCCTTGCCGCCATATCGGAGGCGGAGCTTGAAGGGCACGTTGGTGTGGATGGTCAGCTGCGGGCGCGCCGCGGCACTCTTGCGCGCCGCAGCCTTGAAGGAAATGCTCCCCTCCGGTCCGTAAGGATATCGGCTGATGCCGTGCTCTTCCGTCAGGTTGCAGTCCCAGGTGATAGTGCCTTCGGGATAGTCGGCCCTGATGCCAAGGATATATTCGATGAAGACAGCGATGGGTGCCAGTCCCGTCCATCCCACGAATTCGCGGCGCGCCATGAAACCGGGTTCCATGCTCTCGGGCGAATAGTATTCGTAGAAGGTGTGGTCGCGTTT
Organism: Bacteroidales bacterium; assembly: GCA_004555055.1. Lineage (GTDB taxonomy): Bacteria > Bacteroidota > Bacteroidia > Bacteroidales > Bacteroidaceae > Alloprevotella. Next base: position 3,863 of record SFJN01000096.1, read on the forward strand.
GAAGACCTCATACACCTGGCGGTAGTGCTTCAAGGCGATGTCTCGGGCCTCGGTACGGAATCCCTGGCGGTCGAGTCCTCGCATCACCATGTAGTTGGTACCGGGCCATACGCCTCCCTGCCAGTATCGGCCGTTCGGACGGTACTTCGGACACTTCCTTTCGATGCTGGGCACCATGCCGGGGCGGCAGAACTCCGTGGTGTCCTTCAGATGTGCCACCAGCCGCTGCTGCTGCGCAGGAGACAGCAGACCGTCGGTGAGCAGTGCCCAGTAGGCGCTGATGGTCTTCACGCCGGCAAGCGAACCGTCGGCATACTGGTCGTAGAGGAAACCTGTGGCATCGTCCCACAGATTCTCCCGGACATACGAAGTCAGACGGATGGCTTCGTCCTCCATGTGCTCGATTTCCTGCCAACGTTCGATGTAGAATCCCATCTGCAGCATCTGGTAGTCGATGAAAATCTGCTGGAGGTTCGTATCGAGCCATATCATGTGGCCATGGCTGAAGTTGAGGTTGTAGCCTTCAGGCAGGCGGGGAATGTTGTCCATACCAGTCCCCCATCCCGACGACCAGTACGTACCGTTGCGCCACGTACGGTTCAGCCGGAGCCAGTTGTTGTAACTTACCAGCACGGGGAAAATCTTGTGCAGACGTTCCATGTCGCCGATTTGGCGATAGTATTCCATCTCGCACCATGGTATGAGGTTCGGCCCGGTGGAAACGGGGTCGTAGCGCTCGAAGCAGTCGGAACCGTCGCGCTTGATTTCACGGCAGATGAAGCCGTCAGGGTGCTGTTTGGCGTAGAAATTGTCGAGAGTCAGCTGGAAGGGGAAGAGGCGTGTGCCGTACTTCGCAAACATCAGGATGAAGGAGCTGTCCCACATGAAGATGTTCCCGTTGTACGCCGTGTCGAAATAGGGTGCCACGAATCCGCTTCCGGGCTGGGGATTGCGGATGTTTCCCACACCGATTTCCCATGCCCGCCAGTACATCTCCAATTCCCCGTCGTGTCCTTGCCACAGGGGTTCGGGGAGCACCTGGCGTGCCTGCTCGAAGGTGGGGATGTCCATGCTGCGGGGCTTCATGGTGCGGAAGGAATTCTCCGCCACATGGGCATCGCGCACATAGGTGTCTTTGTAGGGCAACCTGTAGATGCTGTCGTTGCCGCTGGTGGTCTGGGCTGTGGAGGCCATGAAGTGCATGGCAAGGCCCAAAAAGATTATGGTGAAGAATTTCATTTCGTAAGGAGCTGTTTGATTTTTTCGTTCACCTCGCCCTGTGTATACACGCCATCGAAGAGGCTGGCCCCCGGACCGTAGGCATAGACGGGGACCATTATTCCGCTGTGTCCGGTGGTGGAGAACTTGCATTGCACTTCACCGCGTTCGAGGTTGCCGTCCACCAGTGTGAGGCCTCCGGTCTCGTGGTCGGCAGTCACCACAACGAGCGTCTCGCCGTCGCGTGCAGCCCATTCGAGCACGGCACCTACCGTACGGTCGAAGTCGTGGGTCTCCTGCATCAGCATGGGCAGGTCGTTGAAGTGTCCGTAGTCGTCGAGCTGCGAGCCCTCGACCATAAAGAAGAATCCTTTGGTGCGTTCGCCCTTAGGTGTCTGTTTCGAACTCTGGACTTTCAGCAGGTCAAGGCCCTTGAGCGTCGACTGTGCCAGACGGTCGCCGCGGTCGGCAGGCAGGGGAGTGTCCACCTCGTCGGTGAGGGCAAAGATGGGGAGCTGCTGGAGAGCGCGGGCCTCGTCCCAGGTGTATGCCAGGTGATAGCCCCGTGCTTCAAGTTCCTTCATGATGTTCCGTCCGTCAGGACGGTCCACCAGCTTCTTCCATCCTCCGCCACAGACGTAGTCCATACGGCACTTGGCATAGTCGGCAGCCACGTCGAACTCCTTGTCGCGGTCCACCTGATGGCAGTTGAAGTCGGATGGTGTGGCATCCCAAATACGGCATGTGAAGGCCATGCCTGCTCCCATGCCACGGTCTTTGGCGAAGTCCACAAGCGAGGGAACGGGTTGCCCTTCGGCATCCACGCCGATGCTGTGGTAGCGCGTCATCTTGCCGGTAGCGAGGAATGTGCCGCCGGCACCGCTGTCGGTAATAAGGCGGTCGACGCAGAGGGCTTTTGCGAGTCCTACGTGGGGATGGCTGTCGGTGATGTAGAGTGCACCGCGATTGGCCGCCCACGCCGTATAGACGTGCATCAGGCTCATGCCGTCGCCAATCATCAGGATGACGTTCTTCGGACGGCGTGCCGTCTCGGGCACCTGGATGTCCCGGACTTCGTAGGGTGTTTCCAGCACATAGGTCTGCAACTTGTCGGTACGGTTCTCTCCTGCAGCGTGGAGGCTGAAGAGGATTATGGAAAGGGAAAGGAACGGTTTGATGATATTCATGGAGGTATATAATGTATTTGAGTTGTTACGGAATGAGTTTTTGTATACAGGAACTGCAGGCCACAACGTTTATTTCGTATAGAGACAGGCAGCAGGGATGGGTTCCATCTGCTTACTGCCCGGTTTCCGCCATGCCCAGGCAAAGGCTTCGCCCTCGTAGTCCTCGAAGTAGAGGATACGGTAGCGGTGCTTTCCGGCGGCAAGGGCGATGCGTCCGGAAGCGGCGATGGCAGCGTGTCCGCCGTCGTTGTCGACCACGAGACGTCCGTCGATGTAGAGCACACTGCCGTCGTCAGAGGTGGTGGAGAAGACGTAGACACCCTGTTCGGGGATGTCGATGAAACCTTCGAAGACGTATCCGAAGTGGTCGGGCCTTTGGGCTTTCGAGATGTCTGGAGCGGGCATCACGCCGCAGTCCTTCTCTATCCCTTCTGTCAGGTCGGCGGTGCGGTGGAAGTCGCCCTCGAGATATTGGTAGTGGCAACCGTTTCCGCCCACGGCAGCCTTGGAAGCCGGAAGGAATTCTGCCCGGGTGGCGCGGATGCTCATGACGGGACTGGCGGCCAAGCCCTTCTTCACAGCCATGGCACGGAGGACGGTGGTCTGCTTCAGCACCATCGGCTGGCGGTATGTCGGCGATGCGGTGGTGGGCGCCGTGCCGTCGAGGGTATAATGGATGGTCGCTCCGTCGGTGGCACTGCCGAGTTCGAGGCGCACGCTGTCCACGAAGAGATTCATGTCGGTATTGACATACGGGATGCTGGCAGCCAGGGCATCGGAAAGACTGTAGGGTGCATCGCCCTCTGCGGTGCCGCGCTCCTTGCAGGGTTCGTCCGAGGGGAAGAAGGTGAGTGCTCCGCCGGCAGCCAGCAGCTTGTGGTCGATGAAGTTCGCTGACAGGTCAGCCTCGTGCGCTTCGTCGCCGGGCATCGGGGCGTTGGCATCCGTACTGAATGCCACCCGGCGGATGTACGTCTTGCCCTTGCCTTCCTTCACCCGGATGACGAGTTTCCTGCCACCGTCGAGCTGTAGCGTAGCCTCGTCGAAGAGCGGCAGCGTCAGGTTATACTGCAGGCTGCCAGGAGTGACGCTGTAGAGACCGAGTGCCGTGAGGACATACCATGCCGACATCTGTCCGCAGTCCTCGTTGCCGCAGATGCCTTCGGGCGTGGGCTGGTACATGGTCTGCAGGAGCTGGCGCGTCAGACGTTGGGTCTCCCATGGCATGCCGATGTAATTATAAAGGTAGGCCATGTGGTGCGAGGGCTCGTTGCCGTGGGCATACTGTCCGACGACGCCCGTGATGTCCTGAAGGTCGGCACGCTGCTCCGTCTCGAAGGAGAAAAGGCTGTCAAGCGCCTGGCGGAAATGCTCCTCCCCGCCGAAGAGCGACACCATGCCGCGCACATCGTGGAGGACACCGAAGCGGTATTGCCATGCCGTGGCTTCGGTATAGTCGCGTCCGGCTTCGTAGGGGTCGAAACCTTCGCTCCAGTTTCCGTCGGAACGGCGTCCGCGGAAGAATCGCGTGCCACCGTCGAAACAGCTGGTGTAGTTCATCGCCCGCTGGCGGTATTTCGCGGCGACCGCCGTCTCGCCCATCCGTTCGGCCATGGCCGAGATGCACCAGTCGTCGTAGGTGTATTCGAGCAGGCACGACACGCTTTCGCGTTTGCGGTCGGCGGGGATATAGCCGTCGCGGATATAGTAGTCGCTGCCTTTCTCGTTGATATTCGATGAACGTACCATGGCGTTGAGGGCACGTTTTGCCGATGTGGCGTCGCCTGCCGCCGGCCAGATGCCTTTGAGATAGGCGTCGGCGAGGATGCTGGCGCTATGGTAACCAATCATGCATTTGGTCTCACCGGAGGAGAGGGGCCATATCGGCAGTTCGCCCGTAGCGTCGTACCAGTCGAGCATGGAGTAGCAGACATCGCTGACGAGGGCAGAATCTGTCAGCGTGAGCAGGGGGTGCAGTGCGCGGAAGGTGTCCCATGTAGAGAGCGTGCTGTAGCGCCGCTGTCCCTCAGGCACGGTGGCTATGGTGCCGTCGGCGCGGCGGTATTGTCCGTCGGCATCGCTCACGAGGTTCGGCGCCGTCATGGTGTGGTAGAGTGCCGTGTAGAAGAGGGTGCGTTCGTCGCGCGTGCCACCCTTCACGGTTATCTTTTCCAATGCCCGGCTCCAGATTTCCGCCGTTGCCTTGCGGGTCTTGTCGAAGGTTGCGGTGGAGGCAACACCTGTTTCAGCCTCAAGGTTGCGGACGGCACCTTCTATGCTGACTTGCGAGATGCCGACGGTCACCACCAGCGTATCGGCATCGGCAAACTCCAGCTGCATGATTCCGCGGATGTTTCCCTCCGTCGTTTTTGTGGCAGGTTGCGAGAAGCGCGCCACGAAGTACGTGTGGCGGTCGGGGCTCCAGCCTTCGGTAATCCGGTAGCCCTGCACCTCGTTGGGTGCGGTCTGCTCCATTTCCATCTCGCTGATGCAGTCGTCGGCCGAGAGCAGGTGCGCAAGGTCGATGACTACGCTGGGTGTGCCCTCGCCTTTCGTACCGAAGGCGTAGCGGTGAAGTCCGCAATGCGCCGTAGCAGTGAGGTCGCACTGTATGCCGTCGTCGAGGCGTACGCTGTAGAATCCGGGTTCGGCGTGCTCGTTCTTGTGGCTGAAGGTGACGGGATGCATTTCGTCGCCCGGGGAACGCCGCCGGTCATCGTCGGAACGTGTGAGGAGCCGGTCGAGACTCTCGCGGGTGGGACGGAGGAGCACGTCTCCCAGGTCGGTGCATCCCGTACCGCTCAGGTGGGTGTGACTGAAGCCGTAGAGGGCGGAATCGGAATAGTGGTAGCCTGCAGCGGCGTCCCAGTCTCCGGAGCGCGTGTCGGGACTCAGCTGCACGGCACCGTAGGGAGTGGTGGCTCCTGGAAAGGTGTGCCCATGGAATCCGGTTCCAATCATGGGGTCCACGCATTCGTAGGGACTGCGTTCATCCGGACCGCCGTCGTTGTTCCGGCATCCGCTCAGCAGCAGTCCTGCCAACAGCGGCAGGAGGGCTAAAATAGAAAAATGTGATTTCATAGAGGGGGAAATGGTAGGTGCTTTTTGTCCCGCATAGTAATCGGGGACAAGGTCATGTGTGTGGCAAAATTAAGCATTTCTTTTCAGAATGCCGCCGTAATGAATCGCATTTTGCAGTTTTTACCACTCTGTCGGCACGAAATGCCCAAGATGCCGTGCCTCCTGCAAGTGATGATTAACCCGCATCTCCGGTGCAATAGACAATAGACAAAGGACATGAGAAAATATTGCACACTCTTTCCGGAATCACCCATAT
>SFJN01000097.1 GCA_004555055.1 Bacteroidales bacterium
ACTCGCGATGGACACCCTTGTCTCTCTGGCTGGACGATTCCCACTACCAGGGCTCGTTAGGGACTTACACCCATTAGATGATACACATGCTGGTCAAACTAAAAAAATGCCGTAGCACAGGGGTGTCCTACGGCAAGGTATGCGAAAAAAATGGGGCGGAAATGGCTGGAACGGGTCAAAAAAAACGGGGTGTGGGAGGGTACCGTGCGGGGCTACCTGCCGGTGGGGCGTGCGCTGCGTTTGGAGCGGTTGTACGACCGATAGGTGTCCATCTCGATCTCCACGTCGGGCTCGACGAGGGTGCCCTGCTGCGGCAGGGAGAACTTCAGGTATTTGATGGTGAGTCCCCTGTCGAGCCATTGGTCTTCGTAGTAGGTATGGATGCCGAGGATGAAGCGTACGGCATGGTCCGCCTCGCCGGGGAGGGTATGGTAGAGGTCGTCGGTGGAGAAGAGGAGTGGCAGGCGGTTTACGGCGACAACGTGGCGGGTGTAGGTAAAGAGGAAGTTGGAGTCGGTCTTGAGATGCACCGTGCCGCCGTCGGCAAGGAAATGCCGGTAGCGCTGCAGGAAGAATGTGGAGGTGAGGCGTTTGGTGGCCTTCTTCATCTGGGGGTCGGAAAAGGTGAGCCAAATCTCCGTCACCTCTCCGGGGGCGAAGAACTTGTCGATGAACTCGATGTGGGTGCGCAGGAACGCCACATTGCCCAGCCCTTCGCTGAGGGCTTCGGTGGCTCCGCTCCACATACGCGCCCCCTTGATGTCGACGCCGATGAAGTTGAGGTGTGGGAACATGCGGGCGAGCCCCACGCAGTATTCGCCCCGTCCGCACCCGAGCTCGAGCACGATGGGGTTGGCGTTGCCGAAGAAATGGCTGTGCCACTTTCCGCAAAGGGGGTGGCAGGGACTTTCGGGGGTCTGGAAGGGTGCCTCCACCACGTTGGGATAGAAGGCCATGTCGGCGAATTTCGAGAGTTTATTTTTCCCCATAGCCGTCGTTGTCGTTAAGGATGTCGTGGACGTCGTGTTCCACCTGAGCAAGGTTTTCGTTGCAGAAGGCAAGGAGTTCCTTTGCCCGACGGAGTTGGGAGGTCATCTTGCCGAGCTCGAGGTCTCCCTTTTCAAGGTTGGAGACTATGGTCTCCAGTTCTGCCAATGCGGTTTCGTAGGTATGGTCGGTCATAAAAAATAAGGGGGGGGTAGGGATGTGTGGGGGGGTGCTATAAGGGGTGGTGGGGGGTATCGCTCTCGCGCTCTACACTCCCCATCCTCCTCCTAAAAAATCTTGGCTTGTTGTCTTGTCGGGGCGTGGGGGGGTATCACCTTCCTCCTAAAAGCGGCGGCGGCGTGTGTGTGCGCCCTCGCGCCCCCGACGGGGCCCCGTAGGCGTCAGGACTTTATGCTTTGTATGGTGCCGTGCAGCAGGCGTGTGATGACGACGTCGCCCGCCTTCACCTCTTGGGGATGCCGGAGGAGGCGTCCTTGGGTATCGGTGGTGATGGAGAAGCCCTGCCGGAGGATGCGTTCGGGGGATGCCATTTGCAGTGTCTTTTCGATGAGTGCGAGGCGCTGCCGTTGGAGTGCGAGGCGAGCCTCGGAGTGCCGTTGCAATGCCGGCAGGACGTTCTGCTTCCGCTGCCACAGCAGTTTGAGGCGTGTGGTGCTGAGGGTGCGCAATGTGCCAAGGCAACGCATCAGCGTCCGGTGCTGCATGGAGCAAAAGGCATAGGCAACGCGTTCGTAGCGGCGGCAAAGGGCGTCGAACCCCCTCTGCCGGAGATGCAGGCTTTCGAGACAGGCATGCTGCAGACGGTCGGCAAGCTGTTTGAGCAGGGCGACTTCGGCAAGCATGGCGTCGACGAGGAACTGTGCCACGGCGGTGGGAGTCTTCAGTGGGGTGTGGGCGACAAGGTCCGCCACGGTCTCGTCCCTGTCGTGCCCGATGCCGGTGATGACGGGGAGGGGGAACTGTGCGATGTGGGCAGCAAGGAGATGGGCGTTGAAATCGCTGAGGTCGAGGGCGGCGCCTCCACCACGGATAATGGCCACGCAGTCCCACTGCGCCGACTGACGGGCTATGGTGTCGAGGGCATCGATGACGGACGCCTCTACCTCCGTGCCTTGCATGGCGGCAGGAAAGAGACGGACGTGGAAATGCAGTCCGCTCTCGTGGAGCTGCTTGCAAAAGTCGCCATAACCGGCTGCGCCGACGGCAGAGATGACGGCGATGCGCCGCAAAGGACGGGGGAGGGAGAGCTGGCGGTTAAGCCCGATGATGCCGTCGCGCTGAAGACGGCGGATGATTTCCTGCCTGTGGCGAGTCATTTCGCCGATGGAAAACGAGGGGTCTATCTCCTTGACATGAAGACTGTAGCCATATTGCGGGTGAAAGGTGACACGGACCTTTACAAGCACCTTCAGCCCCACACAGAGCGGTTGCCCTGTGGCCTGGTGGAACTGCGGTTTGAGGCGCTGCCACACACTGGACCAGACGTTGGCCTTGGCCTTGGCCTTGATGCCCGTAGGGGAATGCACGGCGCGGGGCGGCGGAAGAGTCCAGACGTCGGACTCCTCGTCCTTCTCCACAAGTTCCATATAGCAATGTCCGCCTTTACCTTCGCGCATTTCAGCGATTTCCGCTACCACCCAGTAGTCGTCGGGAAAGGTTAGCGCCAGGGCCTGGCTGACCATGGCGTGAAGTTGGGAAAGTGTGAGTGATGTCATAGAGGAGGGTTGAGTTGGGGGGGGAGTGGGAGTGAATGATTGCCCCAGATGGCTATCTGACCGTCCGAAGCAGGTGGTAGGCCTCGAGCATATTGGGGACGCCGTACCCGTACACTTCGTTGGGCTGGGAACAGGAATTGCCGGATTGCCGGACGGCATTCATGATGTCTGCGGGACGGAGATGGGGGAACGCCTGACAAAGGCATGCGACGGCTCCTGCCATGATGGGACAGGCGAAGGAGGTGCCGTTGGCAGTGGTGACGGTGCCGTCGGTGTGGAGCAATGCCGCGGCGGCGCCACGGGCCATGACGTCGGGCTTGACGCGATGGTCGGCACTGTATCCGATGCTCGAAAACACGGTGTTCGCTCCGCTGTCGTCGACCGCCCCTACGGCGAGGATGTCGTGGGCATCGGCGGGGAAACCGATTTTCTTCCATCGCCCGTCGCCCTCATTCCCTGCGGAATTGCAGAGCACCATGCCGCGGCTGGCTGCCAACGATGCCGAACGGGAGTTGAGCTCATGGTGCCCGTCGAGCCATTCGTAGCGCAGGGTGGCTTCGGGAGTGTCGAAGTGGGTGTAGCCCAGACTGCTCGTCACGATGTCCGCTCCCACAGAATCGGCATATTCCAGGGCGGCACACCAGTTGTCTTCCTCGCCGCGATATTCGAACCACGTATCTTCGCTCTGAAGGAGATAGAACGAGGCTTCGGGGGCTGTGCCCACAAGACGGTGGGGCATGTCGGGGGCGATGCACGAAAGCACCATCATGCCATGGGGATGTTCGGCAAAGACACTGCTGTCGGGACGTGCAAAATTCTTCACCCCGAGAATCCGGGTGTCCTTGAAGGCTGGAATGACATCGGCATTGTAGAACCCGCCGTCGATGACCGCCACGGTGACTCCACTGCCTCGCAAACCCCGGGCATGAAGCGAGTCGAGGCGAAGCTGGGCGACCTGCTGCTGCGACATGCCGTAATAATGGGTGGAGGAGACGGTGTCGGCCACAATTTCATGCCTGCGCTTTGTGGTGTCGTGCAGACTGACACTGTCGGGAGAGGCGTAGACCAAGAGGATGTCGGTGACAAAAGGGAGCGTGCGGAGGGTGTGGACGAAAAGCGAATCGTCGACTTCGACCTGGACGGTATTGTTCCACTTCGAACAATTGAAAATCCGTGCCCCCGTCTTACGGATGGCTTCGAGATACTGTGGGGAAACCGGCAGGTCGTGGGCGTCGACGGCAAGGCCCATACGCCGCCGCCGCTCGATGCTCTTCGGAGAGAGGAATGCCTCGGGGTGACGGACGCTGTATGGCGAGCCGCCTTTGTCCTTCAGCGTCAAGCGGTAACGGTAGGTGGGGGGAAGAGGGACCTTGGTTGCACCCTCGGCCATGACAGGGGACGTTGCTCCAAGGAAGAGCAGAAAGAGGAGTAAAAACAGTGTTTTCATGAACGGGATGTTCTACAAATTAGTTTAGAACGTGAAAGATAGCGTACTATGCTCAGGTTGGCATCGCGCAGGGCATGGCTGGCAGCGGAGAGGTTGCGACGGAATTCGTCGTAGGTCTTTTCTCCCCCGTCGCAGAGGTCGGTGACGGACTTGACCAAGAGCAGGGGTACGCCGGTGAGGGAGCAAACGAAAGCGATGGCGGCGGCTTCCATATCCTTGAGCTGTCCGCCGTGCTGACGGATGATCTCCTCGTCGACGGGCTGAAGGTCGAGCGACGAGCCTGTGGTGACTTTCCCCATGCGCAGTCCCAGTGCCTCTGCAAGCTTCGCCGAGCCGGACCAAAGGGGATAGTTCCCCAAAGCCTGTGTTCCCCACTCGTCGTCGCCCGGCACTCGACGGTCGTGGAACATGACCGCATTGCCGACATACACCTCGGCGATGGCTGCCCCGTCGGCCTTGAAGGCCCCGCAGGTTCCGGAATTGACGATGAGGTCGGGGGCGAGACCTTGGATGGCTGCCATGGCGGTGATGCTGGCTGCCTCGCACCCCACAAGGTCGGTGCCGTGCTGCTGTCCGAGGAGGACCACCGAAAGCCGGCTACCGTCGACCTCTCCTTGATAGAGGCGGAAGGGATAGGGGGAGAAGAATCCGGTGACTTCTTCCATCTGGAATTCCTGGATAAAAGGCTGGGCTTCAGCCTGCATGGCTATGATGTAGCAGATGTGATTCATAGGGGGGGGAAGATATTGCGTAGGGGATTTCGAGGATTACGAGGGGTGTGTCATAAATTGACTTGGTAAATCACACGGACCATCACGGATGTCCACGGACGACACGGAGGATTATATTGTCACACGGACTATCGCGGATGTCCAAGGACAACGCGGAGGATTATTATAAGGATTATTATATGATTCAAGTTATTTTCGCTAATGGGAATCAGAATCATATGTTATAACACATTCCTGAATATAAAGGCTACCTTGCCACCACGTTCCTCACCTGCACCTGGGTATGGGGGAGGAGTTGCGAAGAGTTGCAGATGACACGTTGTCCGTCACCTTTGGCAAAGAAGTAGAACATGGAGGTCATGCTCTTGGGCCGGGAGTCGGTACAGATGGCATAAACGCCACGGAAAAGCGGGTACTCGCCTGTGGCAATGTAATATTGGTAGGGGCGTTGCCAGTCCTTGGTATCCAGCCCGAGGGGGTCCTTCAAACCATAAAACCCGACAAGCATCACCTTGACGTCGAGGTCGCGGAAATTTTCCAAAACGCAGGTGTCGCCCTTGGAGACACGGAGCCAGTCTGTGCTCACCACACCGATGACGTCTTCGCGCGCCTTCACCGTCTCGATGACAGCGCGATTGTCGCCCTGTGCAAAGACATTGCCGCTGAGGGGCTTGCCGCCATTGAGGGAATCCTTCATAAAACGTACGGTCGAAGAGCCGCTATGGTCAAATACAAGGTAGAGAGGCCCCTGCTTGTGGGTGACCTCCAACTGCCCCCAGTCGGTGATTTTGCCGCTGATGATGTCCTTGATTTCGCTCATGTTGATCACAGTGTCAGGGTTAGCCTTGTTGACGATGAGCGCAAAGGCATCGTAGGCAAACAGCGACTGCTTGTAATTGTGCTTCTGCTGCCTGATCAGGGCTTTTTCGCCTTCAGTAAGCTTGCGGGTGGTGATGACGAGACGCACGCTGTCGTGCACAAGGAGACGGATGGCGGAATCCTCGTCACAATAGGTGGGGAGCATGGTGGCCTCGGGATGACGGGCGTTGAAGAGTTCGGAAAGTTCCTGCACGATGGGCTCGAAACTGATGTCTGAAGCAAATCGGACGTCATCTTCATGAAGATAACTGTCGGAGGGCTTTCCACTGTTGCCGCAGGAGAGGACCGTACAGAGCACGGCAACGGCTGCTGCAAGACGGCATATGACGTTTCGCATAATGGATGATTTTTTTCTGGGGGTGTTCTTTAGGGGGTGTGGGTGAAAAAGAATGGGGCGATGGGGGGCTGCTCAGTATCCGAGGTCGTCCCACCACGAGGAATCGCACTGCAGATGCTTTACGAACCACGCGCAGATAGCTTCTACCCAATCCTTCCTTTTCTGGTAATCGTTGATGATGTGGTTCTCGCCGTCCACCTGAATGTACGACACTTCGCGTCCCAGAATCTTCAGTGCCGTAAAGAGCTGCTGGCTTTCGTTGGTGGGGACATTGGTGTCCTTCGTGCCGTGAAGGAGGAGCAACGGCGTGTGTATTTTGTCGGCGTTGAAAAGTGGGGAATGCTCGGTAAACAGTTTGGGATTGTTCCAGGGGAACTGTCCGTATTCCGCCGTTTCGCCATAGCTGTAGCCCCAGTAGCCTCCGCCCCAGTACGAGGCGATGTTCGAAATGCCGGCGTGGCTGACGGCTACGGCAAAGATGTCGGTCTTCGTCTGCAGGTATTGCGTCATGAAACCTCCATAACTTGCTCCCATGCAGCCGACCTTCGAGGCATCGACAAAAGCCATTTCTTCGCAGAAAGCCTTGACGCCCTCGATGATGTCGTCGCCGCTTTCATCGCCCCACGTGCCTACATGGCGGGCGGCAAATTCCTGCCCGAAGCCCGAAGCCCCTGAAGGCTCAAGAACGAGGACGACAAAACCCATATTTGCCAATGCCGAGAGGGGGTAATGCCAGCGCGTCAGCCGCGACGTGGGGGTACAGCCTCCATAGTAGTAGACAATCATCGGATAATGCGACTGCGCATCGAAATCGGCAGGGAGATAATAAAACCCTTTGATGTCGTCGCCCCGGGTGGCACGGAACTGCCATTCATGGCATGAGGCGGTACGCAGCCCGGGATAGAGCGTTTCCCACTTCAACTTGCCGAAGGGTGTGCATTGGGGGCGCACTGCGGATTCCACACACTGTATGGTATCGCCGCAAACGATGTTCCTGCCGTAGGTCAGACGGTCTTGGTAGGCCGGAAGCTTGGCCTGCAGGGTGGCGCTGTAGGCTCCGAATGCCTGCTCGCCGCTCTGACCATAGAAAATGCAGCGGGGCGAGGCGGTTTGGGCAATGGCCACGCCTTGGAGATAGGACAGCGGCAGGTCGTAGCGCTGACGGTGGAGGGTGGCAGGATTGAGTACCCAAAGGGTGCGGTTGTAGGCATCGGTGCAGGTAAGATACAGCAAACCGTCGGAACCATTGACGAAAACATTGTCGACGGACGGCTTGAAGCCGTCGGGCAGCAAGTGACGGGCGCGCTTGGTAAGAGGGTCGAAACTGAAAAGCGTAAGCTGATATGACATGGCATGCTGCCCGGGAGTGACTTCAGACCCAATGCCGTCGAAGGCCTTGCCGGTTCCCTGAACATAGAGGGTACGGCCGTCGGGGGCATACCATGCATGCTGCACCCATTCCGCATCCTTTAGCAGCGTGGTGAACTTCGCGGTCTTCACATCATATTCCATGATGTCCGTCCTTTGCATGGGAAGACGGCTCACATCGGTATGGCTGTTTGCAAGCAGGATGCGGCTGGAATCGTGTGAAATGTCCATCACATAGGTGCTTTCGCGGCCATACGTCAGACGCTGCATCACACCGTTGGAAAAATGCAAAATGAAGGGGTCGGAATGGGTGCGCCATCCGTCCATCCGGTCGTCCGGAGCATACAGGCTCTTGAGCGCGCTTTGGGGCTTGGGACCTTCGGTGGTGCGGGTGATGATGACAAAACTTTCGTCAGGACTCAGTCTGAAACCGCCATCCGGCAGTGCAGCGGTCAAAACGCTTTCTGTCATCGTCGCCACGTCAAGTGCGATGAGTTCCAGACCGTTTCCGCCCTTTCGGGTATAATAGACGGCATCACGATGCTGACACCATTTGAAGTTGCGGTACTCCCCTGCATAAACCGTACGGCCGGTCTTGAGGTCGGTGAGGGTGGTGTGCCAGATGTTTTCGCCGCCTTCCAAAACATTGAGATAATGCGTAACGGCATAACGCCCTGAGGGCGAGACGCTGACGCCGCCATAGCGCGGACCATGCACATTGAGGTCGAGGTCAAAGCTGCGGGGGACATTGGGATTGACGGTCAGATGACCAAGGTCTGTTCCGGTAATCCGCAGGTCGAAAGTATCTGGTACGGCTGCGGCATCCACGTAGTCAATGACCTTGATTTCGTGTCGTCCCGGCAAAAGTCGCATTTCACCGTCCGTTTCCTTGCCATCGAGGAAACACTTACGCTGTTTCAGCTTTTCAGAGGCGAGGTGGCATTTTGTCCAACGGGCAGCATCTACCGTCACCTGCATGACCGAAAGCGTGGCTATGGAGTCGGACGAAGGGTGCCCGAGGGCCTCACCATGCCGTATGGCACCGGCATCGGACTTGAAGGGACGCAGTGCCAACGCAGTGTTTTGCTTGAGGACATCGGCAATATCGTAACGTTTCCCTTCGAGATTGACGCTGTCTGTCATCTGAACGGCGGAAATGGGATAGGGACCTTCGATTTTTGCTTCTTTCACTACCAGCGTATCAGTTTGCACTGCCGCTGCAAGAACGAGAGATAAAAGGGGTAACATGGCAAAGAAGGGGAGTGTGTGAAAAAAAAGAAAGGAATGTGTGTGTACTGTCTGTAAAACAGCCCGCTCATTCGCGCTGGGCTGCCAAAGCATCAAAGTCCTTTTTACGCAGTTTGAAGGAATTGGTCAGATAGCGGTCACGGACAACCTGGTTTTCTGCAAGTTCTTCAGGAGTACCGTGAAAGAGGATGCGTCCTTCGAAAAGGAGGTATGCGCGGTCGGTAATGCAGAGCGTTTCCTCCACATTGTGGTCGGTGATAAGAATGCCGATGCCCATGGACTTCAGCTTCCATACAATGAACTGAATATCTTCCACAGCTATGGGGTCGACACCGGCAAAAGGCTCGTCGAGCATGATGAATTTGGGGTCAATGGCCAGACAGCGGGCAATTTCCGTACGACGGCGTTCACCGCCGGAAAGTTGGTCGCCCATATTATTCCGAACCTTCTGGAGACGGAATTCATTGATGAGCCTTTCAAGCATTTCATGCTGCTCAGCCCTTGGTTTCCCCGTCATTTCAAGCACGGAAAGGATATTGTCTTCCACACTCATTTTGCGGAACACGCTCGCCTCTTGTGCCAAATAGCCGATACCGGATTTTGCACGTTTGTAAACAGGATACTTCGTGATTTCCTGTTCACCGAGAAATATCTTGCCCTCATTGGGCACTACCAGTCCTGTGGTCATATAGAACGATGTGGTTTTACCCGCACCGTTAGGCCCTAAGAGTCCGACGATTTCGCCTTGCCTTACATAAAAAGACACGTTGTTGACCACGGTGCGCTTTCCATAGCGTTTCACCAGGCCTTCGGAACGCAGGGTCAGTGGAGCATTTTCAAGAGTATCCATACAGTAATGATGTAGCG
>SFJN01000098.1 GCA_004555055.1 Bacteroidales bacterium
GGGGGAGATGATAGGGTAAAAGTAGCGTTTTGAAAGGAAAATGCAGGAAAAATTGTACATTTTGTAAAATTAATTGCCGCTTTTCTTGCATAAAAACTCAGAATGCCTTAATTTTGCAATCGAAAACAAGACAGATAAACATTCTGAACACAAAAAACTTTTGACAGATAAAATACACAACTCAACACATCAACTAAATTACAGAACTTTTCTAGACTGCGTTATTTTTCGCGATTACTACACTTTTGGTTAGTAGTGAGGGCCGCTGCATTGCATCTGTGTGAGCAGATAGCAGCGGCATTTTTTTTGCCGTTTCTGCAAGATTCCTGCCAGTCTTCGCGCCTCATTCTTCCCCTTCTTTTCCACTGTGTTTCCCATGCAGGTAGAGCTGGTAGGAATTCACCACGTTGTGCCATATGCTGTAAAATCCGCCTGCCACCGAAGTAATGGGTGTGAAGAATGTATATCCAAGCCATATGGCAAGTACCGTATTCTTTTGTCCGAGCGACTGTCCGCCGGTAATCTTCTCGTCGTAATATCCGCCAATCTTACGACCCAGCCAGAACTGTATGCCACAGCTGGCAAAGGATACGGCCACCAACCATAGTTGAACCTCCATGGTGACGTGGCTGTGCACGATGTGCCGTGTGGTGACTGCCATGGCCAAAGCAAGTGCCACTACCCAAAGGTAGAAAGCCAGATCGCGTACTGCCGTGACGCGGCGGTGGATATAAGGCAAAAAGCGGCGTATCAGAAATGCCGTGAGCAGGGGAAGCAGCAGCAGGGGGAACACTTTGGCAAGGATGAGCGCGAAGGCGTTCCAATGAGACATCAGAGGGTTAGGATGTACAAATGGTACAACAGCGGGAATGAGCAGGGCCGCAAAAAGATTGATGAGCATGGTATAGGTGATGATGTGCTGGGCATTGCCGCCCAACTTGCGGGTGACGACGGCACCTGCTGTGGCAGTTGGGCAGATGAAGCAAATCATCCCCCCTTCCAATACAATGCGCATGTCGCTGTGGGGCAAAGCCGCCAGCACTCCTCCGAGACCCACAAACATGGCGCATTGGAAGGCCAAAAGCCACCAATGGTAGCGGCAAAGACGCAGTTGGCGAGGGTCGACCTTGCAGAAGGTGAGAAAGAGCATGGAAAAGATGAGCAGAGGTTGCACCGTTTCCACACTGCGCAATATCAGATTGTGGGTGGTTGTACACAGATGAGCGGCATGGCAAAGGAAATAGCCTGCCACACCGCTGAGAATGGAGAAAATAAGAATCCAGTCCTTGATGAATTTCAGCAAACGCATGATGTTGGAGATGGTATATTGTTATATAGAAGGGTTAGTCCTGTTTAGTTCGTGTATATAGTGAGCAGCGAGAGGATGTTGCTCTCGCTGCTCCATCGATTCCTGGGTTCTGTATGGTATAAACAAGCAGGCCCTCGCTTAGGAAACGCTTTGTATGGGCTACCTGAGATGCTGCCCCCCCCACGGTTATTCCTTTACAGTCGGCATGCCGGCCTGTTGCCAGGCTATGAATCCGCCGCGCATGTCCACCACGCGCAGACCGCGTGCCGTCATCAGTTGTGCGGCACGTTGGCTGCGGCGTCCGCTACGGCAGTAGATGTAATAGGTATGGTCGGTGTCAAAACCTGCAATGCCTTTGGCGAAAGCCGTTTCGTCGAGGACATTTAGATTCATGGCCCCTTCCAGATGTCCGGCGCGAAACTCGTCACTGCGGCGCACATCTACCAATATGGCAGCGGTATCCTGTTTCAGCGCAGCGGAATATTCTTCGACGGGAAGTTGCCTCCCGGAGTCGTCGGCACGGCATGATGAGCAGAGTCCGAGGAGCGCGAGAACGGAAATGAAGAGGTTTTTCATGTAGTATTTTATACAGGGATGTTCTATAAATTAGTTTATTATTCAATTAGGAAGTGTTCTTATGCTTGGCCACTTGGCTTCGCCTTGCTCTGTCGCGACTCGGGATAGTCTGAGTAAACTCAGCCTCTCCACTCGCTGCTCCGTCGCTTTTCAAGCTCTCACTTGTATATTTCTCTCCTTTAAACACTTACATAGCCCGCTATGGCTTCGCCGAAGATTGGCTGCGGCTCGGGATAGTCTAAGTAAACTTAGCCTCTCCGCTCACCTTGCACAATCTTTGCGCGTGTTCGCAGGACAGAAATGTACTGCGCGATAGCTCGAAAACTGTCTCAAGCTAATTTATAGAACATCCCTACAGTGTTTTATACGTGAAAGGTCTTTACCTGTGTATTTCTTCGGCGGAAATGCCAAGCGCCGACATCAGACTGTAGCCAAGTATTTCCTGGCTGAATCCACGTCCTGACATGGGGGCCATGGTGAAGAGAGTGATGTCCTTGCGCGGCAGGATGATGCGGATGCCATTGGCGTCAGTCATTGGCGACCCGTCCTGGTTCTTGGGCTGTGGCGGTGTGGCGCAGAGGTCCTTGACGTTGGCGGTGACACGGCGGCTCTCGTCGGTGGTGCCGTCGAAGTCGGCCACCACCATCAGGCTTTCGATGTCCTTGTCAAGGAGCAGGGCCTCGAGACTTTCCTTGAAGAAATCGTTGAGGGTGGTTACTCTTTCAATGGGGCACGATGCCATGGTGAACTCCGCGATGTGGTCCTTGAAGGCTTTTCCGTCAAGCTGGCTGGCGAAATTACCGGGAGTGAAATAGCGGAACTCCGTCATTTCGCGCGGATGTATGAAGACGGCCTGCACCTCGTTCTCTCCTTCGCGGAGACCGCCGTCCAAGGCAATGCAGTCGAGCCACCGGGCCAGGTCGGCCTTGGGAAGACGGCGGCCAAGCATGGTTTCAAAGTTGACGGTGAGGTCGAAGGCTACACGGTCGAGATATTCGGCATCAATCAGTATTACGTGTGGGCTCATTAATAAATGTGCTGACATTATGGCGGAGGGTTCGGAAAACGTGTTTGCCGAACCCTCCTGTAAATGATGTTATTCAGTTTACCACTGGCGCTGGGCAGTGATGCTGACGATGTTCACCACCACTTCGCAGGCCTTTTGAAGGTTGGGTATGGGCAGGAACTCGTGAGGACCGTGGAAGTTGAGTCCGCCGGCGAAGATGTTGGGGCAGGGCAGTCCCATGAACGACAGCTGGGCACCGTCGGTTCCTCCGCGGATGGCGCGGACCTGTGGCTCAATGCCAGCTTGCTCCATGGCCTCCTTGATGATGTCGATGACATGCATCACGGGCTCAATCTTTTCGCGCATATTGTAGTACTGGTCTTTGAGCGTCAATACAAGCGTACCTTCACCATACTGGCGGTTCATACCCTCGACGAGGCTTGCAACCATCTGTTTACGGGTTTCGAAGCGTGCCCGGTCATGGTCGCGGATGATGTAGCTGACGGTGGCCTTCTCCACGCTGCCTTCGATACCGGTAAGGTGGAAGAAACCTTCATAGCCTTCGGTGGTAGCCGGAGTCTCCGTAGCTGGCATGCGGTGGATGAAATCTGCGGCCACCAATGCGGCGTTCACCATTTTTCCCTTGGCATATCCAGGATGTACGCTGACACCGTTGATCTCTATCTTGGCACCGGCCGCATTGAAGTTTTCGAACTCTATTTCGCCAAGTTCGCCGCCATCCATGGTGTAGGCCCAGTCGCAGCCGAACTTCTTCACGTCGAAATGATGGGCACCCAGACCGATTTCTTCGTCGGGATTGAATCCTACACGTACCTTTCCGTGCTTGATTTCGGGGTGTGCAAGAAGATATTCCATGGCACTGACAATTTCGGCAATGCCCGCTTTGTCATCGGCTCCGAGCAGGGTGTGTCCGTCGGTGACGATGATGTCCTCGCCAACGTGGTCGAGGAGCTCGGGGAAAGTCTTCACGTCCGTCACAATGCCGGCTTCGGCATCCAGTACAAGGTCCTTGCCGTCATAAGCCTTGACAATGCGGGGCTTGATATCCGCTCCGCTGGCATCGGGGCTGGTGTCCATATGGGCGATGAAGCCGATGGTGGGCACAGGTTCGTCGGTGTTCGCGGGCAGGGTGGCATAGACGTATCCCATACTGTCCATCTCAACTTCAGTAAGCCCGAGACCCTTGAGCTCGTCTACAAGATGTGTTGCCAGGGCAAACTGTTTGTGGGTGCTGGGAGTGGTGGTGCTTTCTTCACTGCTCTGTGTGTCGAAAGCCACATACGATAGGAATCTTTCGGTAATGTCCATATGTGTGTTTATGCTTTGTTTTTCTAAAAGGTTATGGCGGATTGTACCAGAATGCACCGCCTTTGCGGGAGCAAAATTACTAAAAACTCCCGTCTTACTGTGTGAAAGCCAGGAAAAAAACGTATATTTGCCGAAGTAAAGCCATTAATACTATGAAGAAACATTTCCTGATTGCCGTCCTTATCGGCTCCGCCTTTCCGGCACTGCATGCGCAGGTCAGTCTCGTCAATCCTGTGCCCCATCAAGTCACTTCGCAGCAGCAACTGCTTGATCAGCCCTCCGAATGGCAGGTCACCGCTACGGCTTCCGTACCGGGATATGTGCTTTCGGCCGTTGCAGAATGCTCTCCGCAGCAAGTGGAAAAGGCAGCCTTCGTCCTGCGTATGGGCATAAAAGGCGACAAGGCGATGAAGCGATACGGAAAGCAGGTGCCAGAGCATGCCGAGGGTTATTTCCTACAGGTGACTCCGGAAGGTGCTGTCGTTGTGGGAGCTGATGCCCGTGGACTCTATTATGGTGTGCAGACCCTGCAGCAGATGATGTCGGAAGGGCGACTTGAGGTGTGCCGGATTTCGGACTGGCCGGACGTGGCGTTCCGCGGCAGCATCGAGGGTTTTTACGGACGTCCCTGGAGCCATGAGCATCGGTTGCGCCAGTTGGACTTCTATGGACGCCATAAGATGAATGTATATATCTACGGTCCGAAGGATGATCCCTACCACCGTGCCCACTGGCGCGAGGCGTATCCCGACGAAGAGGCTGCACGTATCAAGGAGCTCAACGAGCGTGCCAAACTTCGTGGTGTGCATTTTTACTGGGCCATCCACCCGGGACTCGATATCAAGTGGAACGATGAGGACCGTCAGCATCTGGTGGCCAAACTCGAAAAGATGTACGACCTCGGCATACGTTCCTTTGCTGTCTTCTTCGATGATATTTGGGGAGAGGGCGCCAAGGGCGAGAAGCAGGCAGCACTCCTCAACTATGTCGACGATGTGTTTGTGAAGCGTCACGGCGATGTGGCACCGCTGTTGCTCTGTCCCACGGAGTACAACCGTGCTTGGAGTTCGGACGACAGTCCTTACCTGCGTGCGCTTGGTGAGGGACTGCATCCGGGTATCGAGGTGATGTGGACGGGAAACACCGTCGTACATAATATTTATAAGGAGGGTATGGAATGGATAAATACCCGTCTGAAACGTCCTGCATATATATGGTGGAACTATCCCGTTTCCGATTTCGTCCGCGACCGTCTGCTCCTCGGTCCTACCTATGGCAACGACCTCGACATTGCTTCGCTCCTCAGCGGATTCGTGAGCAATCCCATGCAGTATGCCGAAGCCTCGAAAATCAGCCTTTACAGTGTGGCCGACTATACTTGGAACATGCAGGCCTATGATGCCGACGCCTCGTGGGAACGTGCCCTGCGCGAGGTGTTGCCTTCAGCGGCATCGGCCCTGCGTACCTTTGCCACATACAACGAAGACCTCGGACCGAACGGCCATGGTTTCCGTCGCGACGAGAGCCGGGAAATAGCCGACATCTGCACACGTGCCGCTGAAGGGGATGCCGATGCCGTACGTGCGCTCGATGCCCAAAGCTCGCTCCTTGCCGCTGCCGCCGACCGTCTGCTTCAGGACAAGGAAAACCCCTTGCTCATCGATGAGATGCGCCCTTGGCTCATACAAGCCAAGGTGGTGGCCGACTATGGGCGGACCGTTTGTGCTATGCACACGGCAGCAAAGGACAAGTGGCCGGCAGCAAATTTCGAGGACCTCTATCAGCAGGCACGCTATCTGAAGCGCCGGATGTACGAAAACGAGAACGATGCGTCGCAGCTTCATGCCTACCAGACCGGAACGAAACTCGCCACCCTGCGATATCTCCCGGCAGTCGACCGACTCTTCACCCGTCTTGTTGAAGACTACAATCTACAGCATGACACACATTTTGATGTGGTCAGCGACTATGCCCCCTACCATATCGAGAGTACTGTGACACAGCTGGCCATGCTGCCCATCAGCGTCAATGGCGGCGAGGTGAAGGTGACTCCTTCGAACGAGGTCATCAAGTGGGCCCCCGACAGCTATTTTACCATCCGCTGCGAACGTCCCACCCGTATTGCCGGCATGGACTTCAACTTCGGTGCGACGGAATCGGCAAAGGATTTCAAGCTTGACATCTGTCTTGAAGATGGTGAGTGGGTCGACATTCCCCTCCTACATTATAGCCCCACAGACCCTGTCATCCATACCGGCGATGAGTTGGGCGGGAAGACTGTCACCGCCATACGTCTGACCAATGTCAGCGGAAAGGAACTGCAGTACTTCTTCCGGCATTTCAAGATTAGCAGGTAGCGTTTGACCTTCTTGTCCGGGATGATGTCAGCCCTCCTCCTGCAACGCAGTCAAGGAGAGAATACGCGTCCTTTCCTTTTTCCTTTGGTCTATTTTTGTTTTTCAGCATTCCCTGCTGTAACCTGTCTTTCAAACCATTCTGAGTGTGGAATCTGACAGAGTACGGCAGGGAATGTTGTGCCGTTTTAAAGGGATTTTTCGTCCGCTTAATGTGCTGGATAAAGGAAAGAGAGGGTGTGGTTTGCACATGCATGTTCTGTTATCGGCGACAGGAATGGCAAGTAAATTACAGGCTAAATGGAAAATGTAGGGAAAAACATCGGAATCATGGAAATTTTTTGTTACTTTTGTCGGTCCGGAAAGTTAGGCATGTATAAGTCTTGATTGAAAAAAAGTCTCAGGAATACCAACCTATGAAAACGAATCTCTGTGATATAGGCATTGGCCAGCGTGTGCTCATTACTGCTGTCGGCGGAACAGGCAGGCTGCGCCAGCATTTTCTGGACATGGGCGTGATACCCGGCACGGTGGTGCAACTGGTGAAATATGCGCCCATGGGCGACCCTATGATTTTGGAACTCCACGGCTATATGCTCTCGCTCTGCAAGGCCGATGCCGCGCAGATAGAAGTGACGTACGATGTGCCCGACGAGGCACAGGCGGCGGCACCGCGTCCTGGACGGCCGCACCCTGGATTCGGTGAAGAGGGCGAGCGCTTCCATGATGCTGGCGAAGCTCAGGCAGTGGCTCGCGACGAGGTGCTAAGGTTTGCCCTTATGGGAAACCAGAATTGCGGCAAGACCACACTCTTCAACCAACTTACCGGGTCCAACCAGCATGTGGGGAACTTTCCCGGTGTCACCGTCGACCGCAAGAGTGGAGCCATTCGCGGACATGCCGATACCGAGGTCACCGACCTTCCCGGTATCTACAGCCTTTCTCCCTATACGGCAGAAGAGGCCGTCAGCCGAAGCTTCGTGCTGGAAGAACATCCGCACGCCATCATCAACATTGTCGATGCCACCAATATAGAGCGGAATCTCTATCTGACCATGCAGCTCCTGGAACTGAACATCCCCATGGTGCTGGCACTGAACATGATGGACGAAATGCACGGCAATGGAGGCACCATCCTCCTCAACGAGATGGAGCATCAACTGGGCATTCCCGTCATTCCCATTTCGGCGGCGCGGAATGAGGGAGTGGATGAACTGGTAGAACATGCCGTGCATGTGGCGCGTTACAGGGAGTGCCCGCAGCGCCAGGATTTCTGCCGTGCTGATGACAGTCATGGCGGTTCCCTCCACCGTTGTCTGCATGCCGTGATGCACCTCATCGAGGGCCGCGCACGCACCGCAGGACTGCCCGTGCGATTTGCTGCCGGAAAGCTGCTCGAAGGCGACGAGGCGGTGCTACAATCCCTACATCTCGACGACGATGAGCGCGAAACTATGCAACATATGCTACACGTTTTGGAGCGTGAACGGCATCTTGATCCGCCGGCAGCACTGGCCGAAATGCGCTATTCCTTTATCAATGCTCTGTGCCGTAAGTGCGTGGTGAAGCCCCGCGAAAGCCGCGAACAGCGTCGAAGCCGTGCCATTGACCGCATTCTCACCGGACGTCTGACGGCATTGCCGGCTTTCTGCGGCATCATGGCACTCATCTTCTTCCTCACTTTCGACAGTCTGGGTGCATGGTTGCAGGACGCCTTTGGGCAAGGGGTGGGACAGTTTACGCAATGGTTGTCGGTGATAATGCACCGCCTGCATATCAGCGAGGTTGTTCAGAGCCTTGTGGTTGACGGAATCTGTGCCGGTGTGGGGGCTGTCGTAAGTTTTATGCCCATTATCGTACTCCTGTTCTTCTTCCTTTCGATGCTTGAAGACTCGGGCTATATGGCACGCATCGCCTTTGTTATGGACCGTCTGTTGCGGCGTCTTGGACTTTCGGGCCGCAGTATCGTACCCATGCTTGTCGGGTTCGGATGTTCGGTGCCGGCCGTCATGTCTACACGTACGCTGCCTTCGGAGCGCGACCGCAGGCTTACCATCCTCCTCATCCCTTTCATGTCGTGTACGGCAAAAATGCCGGTTTATGCCTTCCTCTGTGCGGCTTTCTTCCCCGGACGCGGTGGAATCATCATGTTGGGGCTCTATCTTCTGGGTATTGCCGTTGGAATACTGGTTACCTTCCTCTACAAATCCACACTCCTGCGCGGAGAACCCGTACCGTTTGTGATGGAACTTCCGAATTATCGGCTTCCGCAGGCTCGGAATGTGCTGATGCTGATGTGGGAGAAAGCGCGTGATTTTGTACAGAGGGCCTTTACTGTCATCTTCCTCGCAAGTATTGTCATCTGGTTCCTGCAGCATTTCGATTTCCACATCGTCATGGTCTCTGATACCTCGCAGAGCATGCTTGCCAGCATTGCCGGAGGAATAGCTCCCATATTCGCTCCTTTGGGATTTGCCGACTGGCGCATCGTGGTGGCCCTCATTTCAGGCTTCATGGCCAAGGAGAGCATTGTGGGGACCCTCGGCATCCTCTTTCCCGCCGGAGCCCTGACAGCTACACTTACAGACAATGCCGCGCTTGCGCTACTGGTATTCTGTCTCCTCTATACGCCTTGTGTGGCAGCGATTGCTGCCATCCGCCGTGAACTCAGCAAACGATGGGCATGGCTTGTGGCGGTAGGGCAGTGCCTGGTGGCATGGCTTTGCGCCTGGGGGATCAGTATGCTGTGCTGATGGGGTGCGGAGTTTCCTCAGCATTCCCCTTCTTGAATCCCTGTGGAGTTTTTCCATTCCCTCCTGATTCATAGTTTCCCGTACAGTAAATCTTTTCCAATTGATTATACATGAGTCCCTTCTGATGCTGAGGAGGGACTTTTTCAAACATGCATTCTGTCTATGAACTTTCAGTCGATTTTGGTTTTGCTCTTGATAGCTGTCATAGCCGTATTGGCTGTACGATATTTGAAAAAAGGG
>SFJN01000099.1 GCA_004555055.1 Bacteroidales bacterium
CAACGCTCCAAGTTTTTATTCCAGCAATAAAGACCGCGTTGCCATCTGGAACATCGAATGGACCGGTTACGGCGCAGCCAAGACTGTCAGCAGCCTTGCTGAGCTTGATAACAGCAAGACCTATTCTATCCACTGCCAAAGCGGTGAAGGATACATCTGCTTCGCACCCGAATACACGGACACATACCTCTATGTTTGCGGCGCAGAAAAGTATGTTTTCACTGACGGTGGCAGCATCAAAGAAGAGCTCAAGGCTCCCTTCGATGCCAACAACCCCAATCATCTTTGGCAGATTGCAAACGATGGAGAGAACTATTACCTCTATAACGTAGGCGCAAAGAAGTACGCAAAGCTCACCTCAAGTGACAAATACGGTAATTCCTACAGCTTCGTTTCCGAACCTACTCCCATTTTAGTTACAGAAAACACTGGTGAGTTAGCAGGAACTTTCGGTTTTAACACAACCGGTGGTTCAACTCATTATCTTTGCGTGAGCAACAGATACAACGACCAGCCCGTTCTTTTCTGGGAATACAATGACCACGGTGCAATAATGGTTATCGAAGAGGCCGAGTATCCTGCCGACGACATCGTTGGCGGATTGCAAGTTGCAGAAAACTTCAAGAATGCCCTCGCCGAGGCCAAGGCACAGTACAATGCCGGAAGCGTATACGTCAAGAGCGACAACCTCTTCACCGACCCCAGCCAGTTTGAATCCCAATGGACTGATCCCGAAGAAGGCAGTGTAGCAGCAAGTTGCGACGGTGACCCCGAAACATTCTGGCACTCCAGCTGGCACGGTGGCTCCGTAACACCTGGAACCCACGATTTCTTCATCACCCTCAACGAGCCCGTCGGCGGTGAGATGGAACTTGCAATGACCCGCCGCAAGCAGGCTCTGAACGACCATATCCTCGCATTCGACGTATATGCTTCGACCGACAAGGAATCCTTTGTAGGTACCGTAAACACACCCTTCACCAGCAATACAGAAACCGTCACCGGCACTTTCGAAGTTCCCGAGGGTACCCAGAAGCTCCGCTTCGTCATCGCCAAGACAGACCTCCAGCGTGGTTATGGACACTTTGCAGAGTTCAAACTCTTCGCACAGCAGCTCGACCCCGAATGCTTCAACGCCCAGAACCCCGAGGCTGCCAAAGCACTCGCTGAAGCCATCGCTGCAGCTGAAGAGGTGACCGCCCCCACACAGGAGGACATCGAAGCCCTTCAGACCGCTGTAGCAACCTATCTGGAAGGTGATGTTAAGGCATTCATCGCATCCATCCGCTATAAGGATACCGACCTCTACTTCAGCACTACCGAGGTTCCTGACAACGACATCACAACCTACTCCCTCGCTGCAGAGCCCGAGTACTTCATCTTTACCGAAGGTGAAAATGGTGGATACATCCTCCAGAGCGAGTCTACCGGAAAATATGTCGGCCACAGCGTAACCACTTCTTGGGACTTCAGCGACAATGCCAGCGAATGGTATATCAACAACCTCGACGGCGAACTGACCACAATCCTGAAGAATTCTTCCCAAGGCTTCGGTGTTGACAATGCATATGCCGGTAAAGGCGTCTTCACCGACAAGGAGGGCCAGTACTGGTACATCGAGCAGAAGAATGCAGAGCCTGAGCCCAAGCCCGAGCCCAACACCTTCATGTACGTTACGGCTGAACCTGCCGACAACGCCAAGGTTACCGAACTCAACACCATCAAGCTGACCTTCGACGACGATGTATTCATCATGCCCGCCGCTCAGACCTTCTTCGGTGTGAACGTAGTGAACAGCGCCACCGGTGAAGAAGTTGCCATTACTGCCCTCGACTACGATGCAGAGGCCGGCAACGTGGTGAACATTCTCCTTTCAGAGCCCGTCACCGAACTCGGAACCTACAGCATCACCATCCCCGAGATGTACATCTGGAACAGCAAGTTCGACTTCGCAGACGACAATTTCGGAATAGGTAACGGTGCTCTTTACAACCCCGAATTCACCCTCACCTACACCGTAGCACTTGACCCGAGACCTCAGGCTGGAAAGGTTTACACCATCCGCACCGAAAACTTTGGCATCAATTCTGGTACTTACTATGTAGGAACCAGCGAGACTCCTTCGCTCACTCCTGTAGAATGGATTTGCTCCGTTGACGACAACGGCATGTACTCCTTCACCACCGAGAACGGCGATGAACTCCGCTTCCGCGGATGGGCAGCCGGTGGTACCCAGTGGGAAATCACTCCTATGACCGACCTGACCGACAACGACATGAATGCAGGCAAACTCCCCGAAGAGTACATCAATCCTGAAGCAGTAGTAATGCGTGGCTATCACAGCGACGGACGCTTCATCTATCTCAATGTCAACCTCAATACTGGCAAGTACGATCACGGAGCCAACCTCTACGCTCCCTGGAACAGCAGTTACACTGCCTTCTTCGTATTCGAGGAAGTTCCCGAACCCACTGAATGGACCGGCAACATCAACGTGCCCACCAGCGCTGCTACCGTTGACGAACTCCTCAACTACAACGTAGAATTCGAAGGCGCAAGCAACCTCGACGTTTCTGACTATGGACTCCTCGCTGCAGTATTCGACAACAGCGGTGACGTTTATGCAGTAGCATTCGTCGGTAAGGACTACGAGCAGTTCGGTAGCGTAGAGACCAGCAAGTCCACCTTCACCATCCACTTCGAGAAGGTTGCTGACATCACCTCTGAACTCAAGGAATCTGTAGTGAAGAAGATTGGTGGCTTCGTTGAGCCTACCGAAGGTGTCGCTACCGTCTACGTATGTCCTAAGAGCTTCGTATTCGACGGCAAGACCTATGGTGAATCTCTCTGCTACACCTACGAAGTTGCCGGCAACGGCGTTGCCACCGGTATCGAAGGCATCAACGCCGACAACAGCAACGCTGAAATCTATGACCTCCAGGGCCGCCGCGTAATGGCTCCCGTCAAGGGCAACCTCTACATCCAGAACGGCAAGAAGGTAATGAAGTAATCTTCACAACACTTCTTCCTATAGGAAATAATTGAATGGCACCGCAATTCCATTGTTTTGGAGTTGCGGTGCTTTTTGTGGTTCACCAGGGAAATCATATGTCAGCAAAAACAAAAAAAGATTGCTCCGTGAATCGAAACTTTTAGGGCAAAAGATAAAAGCCTTTAGATATGTCGAGATGACATACCACGGGGATTGCTGTGCATTTTGCAAACTATTCAGGAATGGAAAGTTTTCATCGTGCTAAAGATTTCATTAATTTTGCAGCGGAAAATGCCGATATCCAAAGCCTGTCGACAAGTTGGACGTACCGGCATGCTCCAGCTTCCACCATCAACACTTGGTTCATACACAGCAAACAGACTCTTTAGCACATATGAAACACCGTCGCATTTCCATGTTCCTCGTAGCAGGCATGGCACTCATCATCACTTCATGCAGCAAACAGCAGCCACAACAAACCGCCCCCATCAGCGTAGTGGCAGAAACGGTCAGCAACGATGCTGCAGACCTGTCTACACACTATGTGGGCATTGTGGAGGAAAAGACCTCCACTCCCGTAAGTTTTGTCGGTAGCGGCACATTGCAGAAGGTATATGTAGAAGAAGGGCAGGCCGTCCGCAAAGGACAGCTTCTGGCAGAAATGGACGCCACGCAGACCCGCAACATGCTTGCCGCCGCACAGGCCCAGTACGACCAGGCAACGGATGCCCTGACGCGCCTCCGTCAGGTGCACGATGCCGGTTCATTGCCCGAAATGAAGTGGGTGGAGGTGCAAAGCCAGGTGGCGCAGGCCAAAAGCCAGCTTGACATTGCACGCAAGTCACTCGAAGACTGCCGTATCTACGCCCCCGTAAACGGTGTGGTAGGCTCCCTGAACTTCCACGCAGGATCCGTAGTACTGACTTCGGAACCGGTAATGTCGCTCCTCGACATTTCTACCGTGAAAGTCCGCGTAAGCATCCCGGAACGCGAAATTTCCTCCATTGCACCCTCCACCCGTAGCACCGTAAACGTGGAGGCCACAGGACGCAGCTACGAAGGCGGACGCATTGAGAAGGGGGTAAGCGCCGACGCCATGAGCCGCACCTACGACATCCGCATTCATGTAGGGAATGCTGACCGGAAACTACTGCCGGGAATGGTGGCTGATGTGGTTCTCGCCCCCGACGGAAACCGCTCCGACGCATCAGCACCGCTCACACTCCCCGTACGCTGCATCCAGCAGCGAAGCGGCGGGCAGCGCTTTGTATGGGTGGCCGACGGCGGAAAGGCAAAGGCCTGCAACGTCACCACAGCGCAGACTGTAGGCAACCGCATTGTCATTGCCGACGGACTGAAAGGCGGTGAACAAGTCATCGTAGAAGGATGGCAGAAAGTGGGCGAAGGAACTGCCGTCAAAGTTTCGCTTTCTGGAAAATAAGTGCTGACAAAAACATTGCGAACCATGACGAAATCAATGAGTTGGGTGGCATGGCCACTCAAGAATTTCAAGATAACGGCACTGTTGGTGACACTGCTCACAGCATTCGGCCTTTACAGCATGTACGTGATGCCGAAGGATGAATTTCCACCCTACGTCATCCGTCAAGGTGTGGTCATTGCCGTCAACCCCGGTGCCACAAGCGAAGAGATAGAGGCCCAGGTGGCGCGTCCGCTCGAACGTTACCTCTTTACCTTCAAGGAGGTACGCCGTGAAAAGACCACCACCACCTCCATGAACGGAATGTGCATGGTGATGGTATATCTGCGCGAAGACGTGAACAACAAGGACGAGGTATGGTCTAAAATCAAGCACGGACTGAACAACTTCAAGCAGCAACTGCCGCAAGGCGTGATGGCCGTCATCACGAACGACGACTTCGGCGACACCTGCGCCCGACTGGTAGCCATAGAAAGCAGCCAGCGTTCCTACCGCGAACTGCAACAGTACAGCGACGAACTTGCCGACCGTCTGCGACGGATAAAAAGCGTCAGCAACGTGCAGCAGATAGGAAACCAGCAGGAGCAACTCACTCTCTACGTCGACCGTGAGCGCCTGGCAGCCTACGGCATCGGACAAACCGCCATCGCACAGACCCTCTCCGCACAAGGACTCACCACCATGAGCGGAAGCATCAGTACCGACCAGCGTAACATCACCTTCCACATCGCCCCCACCCAACAGAGCGAAAGCGAGATTGCCGAACAGATCATCTACAGCGATGCCGCAGGACGCAGCGTAAAGGTGAAGGACGTGGCACGCATCGTACGCGAATACGACAACTCCGGCGGATACATCGAGCAGAACGGCCACCGTTGCGTGCTCCTCAGCATGGAGATGGCCGAGGGACACAACATCGTACAATACGGAAAGGACGTCGACAGAGTCATAGAGGAATACCGCAACGGGCAAATCCCCGACGACGTACATTTCAACACCATCACCGACCTCCCGCAGGTAGTGGGCGACAGCGTATCGGAATTTGTGGTGAATCTGATGGAGTCGATGCTCATCATCTTCATCGTCATGCTGATTCTATTCCCCTGGCGTTCGGCTGTCGTCACCGCCACCATCGTGCCGCTCAGCACCTTCGTCTCCATCGGCCTGATGTATGCCTGCGACATCCCTCTCAACATCATGTCGCTGGCATGCCTCATCGTGGTGTTGGGAATGATTGTCGACAACTCCATCGTGGTCGTCGACGGTTATCTCGAATATCTTGGAAAAGGCATGGAACGGCACCAGGCCGCCATTGAGAGTGTGAAACAGTATTTCATGCCCATGTTGCTGGCCACTGTCTGCATCTGTGCCATCTTCTACCCCATTGTCCTCACCATGACGGGCGAGGCCGGCGATGTCATCAAGATTTTCCCCCTCTGCATGACCATTAACCTGATGGTCAGCCTGGTGCTGGCCGTGTGCGTAATGCCCATCCTCGAGGTGCGACTCATCAAGAAAGCCGGCAGCCGCCGCAAGGAACAGGGGAAAAAGGACCTTACAGACCATGTGCAGCACATCTACGAAAAAGCCCTGGCATGGAATTTCCGCCATCCATGGCTCACCATCGTCGGTGCCCTTGGCCTCGTAGCCGGAGGAGGACTGATATTCCCCCAGTTGAAAATGCGACAGTTCCCCTATGCCGACCGCAACCAGTTTGCCGTGGAAATCTATCTCCCCGAAGGAGCCGGCCTCGAAGATACACGGGTGATTGCCGACAGCATGGCCAAGATTCTCAAGGCCGACGAACGCGTGACAGGAGTGACCTCGTTCATTGGCTGCTCGTCGCCACGGTTCCATGTGGCCTATGCCCCAAAAGTGGCCGGAAAGAACTTTGCACAGCTCATCGTCAACACGCCGGACATCCG
This sequence comes from Bacteroidales bacterium, assembly GCA_004555055.1. GTDB lineage: Bacteria > Bacteroidota > Bacteroidia > Bacteroidales > Bacteroidaceae > Alloprevotella. The sequence continues at coordinate 6,359 of SFJN01000099.1, forward strand.
CACCACGAACGCCGTCCTCGACGAATACATGGCACGCTACAGTAACCACTGGCCGGAAGCCTACGTGAAATTCCAACAGATGGACTTCCTCGACGTGCCGACCTATGAATACCGTTTCTACGGTGAGAACCTCGATTCCATCCGTTTGGCCGCTGAAACCCTTATGGGCGAAATGCGTACCATCCCCGAACTCGAATGGGTGCATACCGACTATGACCAGCCGGCACCGGTGGCCGACATCAAGCTCGACCCCGTAGCGGCTGCCCAGCTGGGCATCAACCGCACCAGTGCGGCTCTGCAACTTGCCATGAACAGCGGCTCGCTCAAGGTGGGAAGCATCTGGGAAACCACAAACGGCATCCAAAGCGACGGTAGCGCCGTACAGCATTCATACGAACTGCCCATCGTCATCAAGAGCGAACCGTCGAAAGAAATGACATCCTACGACGACATCCGCAACCTTTACATTACGCCCTCTTCCACTGCCCTACAACCCGCCATGGGCAAGTCAGCAGGCGTACCGCTCCGACAGGTGGCAGAAGTGGAACCCGTATGGAGCGAGACGAAAATCCTGCACCGCAACGGCGAACGCTGCATCAGCGTCACTGCAGAAGGAAAACGCGGAACGCTGGCACTACCCATACAGAACCGCATCATCGACTTTGTGGAAAACATGCAACTGCCGCAGGGTGTACGTGCCGAAATCGGCGGAGAAACGGAGAAGAACAACGAACTCATCCCGCAGATTGCAGCAGGACTGAGCCTCTCGATGGTCATCATCTTCTTCTTCCTGCTATTCAATTTCAAACGCTTCGACCTCACCCTGCTCTCCATCTTCGCCATCGGTCTGGCCGTGCCCGGTGCCATGGTGGGCCTGCTCATTGCCAACCGCGTGTTGGGCCTGACAAGTCTCTTCGGATTCATCACCCTCATGGGAATCATCATGCGCAACGAGATTCTCATCTTCGAACATGCCGACCAGAAGATGGCCGAAGGCATGTCGCCGCGCGATGCCGCCTACGATGCCGGACGCCGGCGCATGGTGCCCATATTCCTCACCACAGCCACTACAGCTGTCGGTGTCATCCCCATGATTATTGGCCAAAGCAGTTTCTGGATGCCCGTCGGCATCACCATCTTTGCCGGAGGCATCGGCACGCTCATCCTTGTCGTCACGGTGCTTCCGGTAGTATACTGGAAACTCTATGAAAAGGAGTACCGCAGGCAGAAGGCTTCAGGCACAGAAGAACATCAACCGTAATCATCTTGAACATCTCAGAAACACACACCACATATGCGATATTTTTCTGTAATCCTCCTTGCATTCGGCCTGCTTGGCACCGCCCCGCTACAGGCACAGACTTTCAGCCTGCAGGAATGCCAGGACATGGCAGTGGCGAACAACCGGAGTCTGGCTAACGCCCATACCGATGTGGCAATGGCTGCCGAGGACGAGGCCGTGGCCTTCACCAAGTTCTTTCCCTCGGTAAGCGCCGGAGCCACAGGCTTCATTGCAGCCAAAGACCTCATGCGCACCGAGATGGACCTCAGCGACCTGGCGGCAGCCTATGGTCCTGCCCTGGGCCAGATGGGGATGGCTATACCCGAATCGTATGCCGTATCGATGATGAAGAAAGGTGCCGTTGCCGACGTCATGGCCACACAGCCCCTGTATGCCGGCGGACAGATACGCACCGGACGCAAACTGGCAGCACTGCAACATGAGGTACGGCGTCTGCAGGTGAACATGGAAGAACGCGACCTGCTGCAACACGTCGCAGAATACTACTGGCAAATCTGTGCCCTCCGCGCCAATGCTGCCACCGTCGACACCGTCCTCGCACAACTCAGGGGCGTACACCGCTACACCGAAGACTATGTGAAGGCCGGAATCACCCATCGCAATGCCCTCCTGCAGATAGAAATGAAGCAGCAGGAGATGGAGTCTAACCGTCTGCAGATTGACAATGCCGATGCCCTGCTCCGGATGGTGCTTGCCCAACTCTGCGGCATGAAGCCCCAGGGATTCGATATCCGCCCCGAGGTTACACGCCCCGAGGACTGCCCGGCGCCCGAGACACTCTTCATCGCCCCTGCCGATGCCGTGGAAAACCGTGTGGAACTGGCACTAGCCGAACGCAACGTCAGGGCACAGCAACTGCAGGAACGTATGGAACGCGGCAAACTTCTCCCCAGCGTGGCCATCGGTGTTGCCGGAATGTACCAGGACATGGAACTGGGTGGCGGCATGGACAACATGAAGAACGGTAACCTCATCGGATTTGCAACCGTCAGCATCCCCATCACCGACTGGTGGGGCGGCAAGCATACGCTGCGCAAGGCCCGGCTGCAACGCCAGAAAGCGGAGAACTCACGCAATGAGGCACGTGAGCAACTCGAAATCGACATCCTCTCGGCATGGAACAACCTCACCGAAGGCTATGCCCAGATTGAGGTGGCCCGACGCAGCATCACCTCTGCTGACGAGAACCTCCGCCTCACCACCGACGAATACCGTGCCGGAACCATCGACATCACCGACATGCTCGATGCCATTACGCTCTACACCCAAGCCCACAACCGCATGACGGAGGCAGTGGCCAACTATCAGACCCGCATGGCCGACTATCTGCAGAAGACCCGCTGACCCTTACTGCCCCGACTACAATTTTTGCACAAAAGGGCAGAGCCGTTTTCAAATCCCTCCGGCAACAAGGACCATTTCATAACGTACATCATGCCATCGCAAGAATGCCAATGATGGTCCCTTGGATTGCATGGGGGCTGCGAATGCTTCGAGTTCCACAAGTCCAGACCAGCATGAACCTATAGCTACCACTCTTTTCGGAAAATAAAAACATCGGACTTCTTCGAGGCAAACATCCGTACTTTCGATGCTAAACATCCGTACTTTTGCCCGAAGAAGTCCGATGTTTTCCATCTTCCGGACCGACAATTGTCTCCCTCTACAAAAAAAGTTTTTGAAAATCTCCTACATTTCCTACACCCGTAACCAAAACCTCCAGTAAATACAGGCTATTTCGGGTGTAGGATAGGGTGAAGGATAGGGTGAAGGATTGTAAGATTGGTGTAGATTCTAGTTGCTTTTCCTG
>SFJN01000100.1 GCA_004555055.1 Bacteroidales bacterium
GCCCGATGGTCGGAACAATGTATATAAAAAACTACAATCACTACGCATCTGGTGCTCTATCCATGCATCATCAAAGAACTCTCCAATATTGTCAACATGTTCATTGGCCTCTATAAAAACAGAGCCATTTGTCAAGGCACTGACGATATGAATGGTCTGACAAAAACAGCGATAGTCATATTCATTACTACCCACACATACCCGTATTTCATAACCATAATCTTCTTCGTAAACCTCTATTCCTCGAAGAGAATATTGCATCACACCGAATTTCAAACACGGAAATTCGTAGTTGGTTACTACAACACTCATGCCTTTCTCATCAAGAGAATCAAAGATTTCCTCAGGTCTAATTCTTCTTTGGGTCTTTACATTTACACAGATACTCATAGCTTTATTTTTTCAACAGAGACTAACTAATAAGTGAGAGCAATATTTCTTAGGCTGCAGGTTCAGTTCCTCTCTCTTCATTTTCCATTCTGGCAACCATCAATGCGCTTTTGCGGCAAAAATACAAAAAAATGTCGGCCTTACAAAATATAAAACTTTAATTTGCAGATTATATGGGTCCTGTGTGATGATTTAGGCGAAACAGAGCTGAGGAACGAAACATGCGCAATGAGAGCTCAATCTTTGCAACCGACGACAAACCGAAAGGAGAGCCCAAGCTTGGACTATCCCGAGTCGCGAACCGACGACAAACCGAATGGAGAGTGCAAGCTTGCTGGGTCTATCCTGAGGTGCGAACCGATGGAGCAGCGAGAGCAGAGCCAAGCTTGCTTGAGCTATGCCGAGTCGCGACAGAGGAAGACGAAGTGCAAGGAGGAAGACTTGTCAAGCAAATTTATGGAACATCCCTTAAATTTATAGATTACCCATATATTCTGAAATAGTTCCGACAGAGACAGACAACCGTCGCCTGCCCTCAGAGAATGTCCGAATTTTACAACCTTGCGACTCAGGCATGACGTAACTTTGCGCCGCCTTCGACGGCAATGCACAAAGGAAACGCCATCACGTCACACCCAAAGACTCTACAGCAATGAATCACTTCGCACACATCATCACGGACATCCTCAACACCGTAGAGGTGGAGGAAAAATTCCTCCGTTCCCTGACGGAAGAAACCATCACCACACGCTTTAACTGCCAGCAACGCAACATAAAGATGCTCATCGGGCATCTCATCGACTCGGCAAGCAACAACCACCAGCGGATGGTACGTCTGCAATATGCCCCACGCTGCGGACATTCCATGCCCGGTACGGAAATGGGCATGCTCGTATTTCCCGACTACACACAGGACAACGACCTTTGGATACGCCTTCAGGACTATGGGCACGAAGACTGGGAAAACCTGCTCGGACTGTGGAAACACTACTACCTGCATATCGCACAGGTGATACAGGCGGTCGACGCACGCACACTCGGCAACTACTGGACCGACTATGAAGGGAACAGGGTGACGTTACGGCAGATGATTGAAGGGTTTACCGTGCATCTGCACCTACACCTCGGACAGATACACGAACTGGCGAAAGAAGACTGCGGAACCTGTTAGAGGGAGGACAAATATAATAAGCTACACAACCATACGATGGAAACAGAAAGAATCAAACTGCGCAGATGGCGGGACAGCGATGCCGAAGCGCTTTTCAAATATGCCTCCGACCCTGACGTAGGGCCCCGCGCCGGATGGCCGGCACACCGGACCGTTGAGGAAAGTCTGGAGATTATCCGCACCGTCTTTCACAACGACTGCACATGGGCCATCGTGCTCAAGGAAACGGACGAGCCCATCGGAGCAATGGGATACTTCACCAAGGACACGAGCAATATCCCCATCGGAGACAACGACTGCGAGGTGGGATATTGGGTCGGGAAACCTTATTGGAACCGGGGAATTTGCACCGAGGCCCTCACACTGATGCTCGACTACTGCATCAACGTGAAGCACTTCAGCCTGATCTGGGCCGACCACTTCACAGGGAACCAGGCGTCAGGACGTGTGATGGAGAAATGCGGATTCCACGACACCGGACTCCTCAACCGCTGCAGCAACCTCACAGGAGGCGACAAGGACATGGTGCGCATATACAGGACCGACGGTTTCCGGCCGCAGGAGGAAAGCTGACTTTCAAAGCAAAACCGAGTTGCGACAAAACAATTCCAAGTCAACCATGAAGACAGCTATAGACCCTCAGGAAACATCACGCGGAGATGCATTCAGCCTATGGATGTCATCGCCCATGCCCATGGTGACACTGGTGAAGACCATCGACGTCACCCATGCCATAAAGTTCGACCGAAAGCACGCCATAGGCTTCAACATGCTCCTGTGCTGGTGCATCGCCAAGGCGGCAAGCTCCTTCAGGGAGTTCTACATGCTCCCCGAAAACGGCACGTTGTTTCGATACGACGGACTGGCTGTGAACGTCATCGTCAACAACGCAAAGGGAGGCATCAGTTCGTGCGACATTGCCTACGACGGCGACTTCCAGGCTTTTGCCCAGGACTATCTCCGCCTTACCCGTCAGGCAGCCCTGGATTGCAGGAGCACCTTCATCGAAGACCGCATGGTCATCGGCACATCGGCCATGATACAGACAGAACTCGACTGCATCGTCAACCAATATACAGACAAGTTCTGCAACCCGATGGTCATGTGGGGACGCTACCGCAAAGGATGGTTCAGAACCACCCTCCCTGTCTCCTTCCAGTTCCACCACGTACAGATGGACGGTGGACACGCCGCCACGTTCCTCGAGGCCCTGCAGAGGACACTCAATGCCCTTTAGGACTCAAGTCTGAAGCTTGCAAGCACTACCCTACCCCATTCGGTTCCATCCACGGAGCCCCTGCCGCACGCCACCCCTCCATCTTGCTTTTGAAGACTGGAAAACGGTGCTCTGAGTGGCAGTGTGCAACGGTCGACAGGCTCAAAATTTAACATGCATTAACTATTCGCTCACCGCAGATAATGGGCTGAGAAGGCCCTCGAAACCCACCGGCATAAGGGTCGTTCCGAAATATTGCAAAATCCGGAACGGCCCTTTTTGCGGACTTTTCCGCCGGAAAAATGGAAACATCGGACTTCTTCGAGGCAAAGTACCGAGGTTTTACCCTAAAAGTACGGATGTTTCTCTCAAGGAAGTCCGATGTTTTTCGTCGAAAACAAGGCGTAAAAACAGTTCTTTTCCCACGTTTTGGGGCATTTTCGCGGCATTTCTCGTCCCGAAGTGCGGTCGTCATACCCCAAAACGACGGAAGGAAGAGTTTCGGAGTGGGCTGAAATGGCCGCGAAAACGCCGAAATCCACGCTGGAAAGGTCGCCAAACCTTGTCAAAATAATTCTAGATGTTTGTATATTTTTAACATTTTGACAAGCATCTTTTCGGGTATATTGGGGAGGAGTGTGCAATCGCTCCGGAGGCATGGTGTTCCGCATATTCTGCATGCATACGGCATCGTGTCAGTGCCCCCTTGAAGCCCCCTTGTACACACCTCGCACCTCCCATCGAAACCGAGGAAAAGAAAGCCTGGCTTCCCTCGGAGGAGAGAATTCTATGGTGAAACACCAATGTAAATACCATTGGAACTCCAGTCAAAGAACATGAATTTTGCCATTTTCGCACATTCAAAACAAAGGATTCGCAGGTATTTTGCCTCCGTTTTCAACGGTTTGCGCGGACACTTCTTTTCCTGCCCCACGAAATTGCCTATATTTGCAGAGAGGTTGGAGAACTCCATTCACCACGGCCGGGTGGAAGTTCGAACGAACGAAACCATGTCGGGAAAAATGAAATGCCCCCAATATACATTGAACACTACACAACAGATACAAACTAAAGAAACTATGGCAAATTTGTTAGACGAAACCTCAGGCCCTGTGAACGACAACGGCCGTGACGTACATGTGATTGACCGACAGCTGCCGGTGACCGTCGGCTTTGGCTCCACACTGTTTGAAATTGCACTCTGGGTGGCCATTCCCATCCTGGTGCTGCTGTATGTATTTCTCTTCGGTTCCACGTTGGAGAACCGCGCCCTGGTGGCTGTCGTAGGGTGTGCAGGCGGTGTATTGCCGGGCGTAATCTTCATTTTCATGAAAATTTCTGCACGCAACTACTTCCAGCAACTTGAACAGCGCATCCAGGCCGAGGCCTCGAACATCGACAACTTCCTTGAACAGAGGGTGCAGATCTTGCAGAATGTGGTGGGCATCGTCGAACGTGCCATCGAACTGGACAAGGACGTGATGAAGTCCGTGGCGGCCTTCCGCAGCGGCGCCGGAGTGAACGAGCAGAACCGCAATGCCGTAAATGCCCAGGTTGACACCGCCTTCGGACGCCTTTTCCCGCAGGTGGAGGCCTATCCGGAACTGAAGGCCCACAACGCCATTGCCGATGCCATGCAACAGAACAACTACCTGCAGCGCGAGATTACCGCTGCACGTACCGTCTACAACAGCAGGGTGACGCAGTGGAACACCGACATTTTTTCCTGGCCTACAAAAATGATTGTTGCTGCACGACAGGGCTACACCACACGCATCCCGTTCACCGCATCTAAGGAGACACGCGAGGCCGCCCGCAGCAAGTTCTTCTGAATCCGGAACATCACCATTTTTCCATTAGAGTTTCTCCCATTTGGGATTTGATATTATGATGCAGGACATATACGATCCGCTGACAGAATATCTCAACGTTTTCCGCGACCGCTTTGCAGATGTGGCACACGAAACGTTTGCCCAATTGGCACAGGAGGCACAGGTAGACCTCGAAGCCAACAGGACCACATGCCAGCAACTGTATGACACGCAGGAAAACCTGGCGTCCGCAAAGTCGAGCCTCACCAGATGGACCATCCTCTGCATCGTGATGTGGCTTGGCGTCGTGGCAGGTGCCGGAACCTTGATCTACCATTTCGCATATACGATACAGGGCTTCGAAAAGTGGATGATTGCGACCACACTCATGGCAGTAGGCACTGCCCTGCTCCTGCTCATCCTGCTCGTGCATCCCAAGGCAGCGAAACTGGAGGCGCAATGCAAGGGACTGGAGGAAACGGCCGACGGACTGGAGCAAACAGCCTGGCAACAGATGGAACCGCTGAACAGGCTGTACGATTGGGACGTGCTGACACGCATGATGTCGGCAACCGTTCCGCGTCTGGAGTTCGACCCCTATTTCACCACCCAGCGGCTGGCAGACCTCAAAGAGGTATACGGATGGGACGACTCGTTCAACACCGAACGGTCGGTCATCTACTCCCACTCCGGACTGATAAACGGCAACCCCTTCATCATATGCCGGACAAGAAAAATGGAAATGGGGAGCAAAACCTACCATGGGTCGAAAACCATACACTGGACCACACGCGAACGTGGCACCGACGGCAAATACCACAACGTACAGCACTCCCAAGTGCTGACGGCAAGCGTCACCGCACCCTACCCCCAATACCACGAAAAGACACGCCTCATCTATGGCAATACGGCAGCCCCTGACCTCACCTTCAACCGCCTGCAGAGCGGACTGGCAGGGCACGAAGGGTCGCTGGAGTTCAAGATGCGCCGAAACAAACTGCGCCGCAAGTCGCGCGACCTTGAAAACTCCGACTACGCCATGATGACGAACGAGGACTTCGAAACGGCGTTCGACACCAGCGACCGGAACGACAACCAGCAGTTTGCACTGCTCTTTACGCCCCTTGCACAGGACAGCATGATGAAAGTGCTGAAAGACGACGAGGCGGGATATGGCGACGACTTCGACTTCCACAAACAGAAGATGATAAACACCGTCATCTCAAACCATATGCAGGAACTGGACCTCGACATGAATCCTGCACAATACCGAAGTTTCGACTACGAACAGGCAGAAAAGGACTTCTACAAAATCAACTCCAACCTGTTCCGTGCCATATACTTTGCCCTTGCTCCCTTGCTGTGTATCCCGATGTACCAGCAGATACGTTCGCAGAAAGACATCTATGGGCACGACATGCCGCAGCGCAGCGCATTCTGGGAGCACGAGGCATTGGCGAACTTCTGGGGACAGGACCGGTTCATGCATCCCGACTGCGTGACCACCTGCATACTGAAGACCGAACAACACACGGGCCATGGCGGCAACTCCTGGCTGAAGGTCTATGCCCACGGATACAAGACGAGGCAACGCGTGACATACGTCAGCAGGTTCGGCGGCGACGGAAGGTGGCACAAGGTGCCGGTGATGTGGGACGAATACATTGAGGTGACCGGAACCGGAAGAATCGACATGAGCGAGGACAACAGCAATGCCACGGAACAGGCCACGTCACAATCGCAGCGCCTGCAACACATCCACGGATTCCTCGACAAGGAAAACCTCACACTCTACAGAAGACACATCGCATCGAAGGTGGTGGAGAAATAACGGCAAACGCCGGGTACACGACATCGCAAAGATATACTACTGAGGGAGGGCATAAACACACTCCCCGAAAAATTCATACAGGAAAAAATATGAGCAAGGCCAATAAAGACACGGAAACAAACGCCAAGCAGAAAAAAGGCACAAAGAGAAAAAGGGCTACAGTGGCGATGCCCAAGATGACAAACAAGATGAAGCCCCGAAACATGTCGCTCGTCGACTGGCAGATTGCACTCCGCAGGCAACAGGCTGAAAAGGAGAATTTCGCCATCAGCCAGATTGACGAAAAGTTCTGCCCGGGGGAATACCGTGTCGGAAACTTCGCTACCCGTAATACATACAAGGTGGTCTACAGAGGTATGGATAGCGTATGGAACTATTGCTCATGCCTCGATTTCAAGACCGCTCAGTTGGGAACGTGCAAACATCTTGAGGCCGTCAAACTGTGGATAAAGGAGAAAAGGAAGAAGGTTTACCAGGATGCACCTGCATACAGTTCCGTCTACGTGAACTACAAAGGACCGAGATGCATCAAGATACGCTTTGGCGAAGACCACGCAGAAATGCTGGAAAGACTGGCCAAAGACTACTTCGACGAAAACGGTGTGATACGTGAGGATGCCTATGGGAAGTTCGACGTCTTTCTGCAAGCAGCCAAGGCCATTGACAAAAACTTCCGGTGCTATGATGACGCGCTGGACTTTATCCTCGAAAAACGCGAGAAAATCATTCGCCAGCAACTCATCGAAAAGAAGTATACAGACGAAGCCCTTGACAGCCTGCTCGAAGTGACACTGTATCCCTATCAGAGGGAAGGCGTACGTTTTGCCGTCAAAGCCGGAAAGGCCATCATTGCCGACGAAATGGGACTTGGAAAAACCATCCAGGCAATTGCCGCTGCCGAAATCTACCTGAGGGAAGGTATGGCTGACAGTGTGCTTGTGGTATGCCCCACATCGCTGAAATACCAATGGAAAAAGGAAATTGAGAAGTTTACCGGTGGCGACACCCTGACAACACATGCTGAAGGCTACGGAGAGGCCATGGAGCCTTGCCCCAAGGTAATCGTCGTGGAAGGCACACCTGGCAGACGGCAACAACTCTACAAGTCGGTAGCACCCTATAAAATCGTCTCATACCACACCATGTCGAACGATATCCGTGAATTTGGACAACTGACGACGGATGTGCTGATTATGGACGAAATCCAGCGACTGAAGAACTGGGACACCCTTATCTCAAAGGCTGCAAGAAAGATAAAATCGCGCTATTCAGTCCTCCTCTCAGGAACTCCGATGGAAAACAAAGTGGAGGAACTCTTTGCCAACATGGAACTTGTCGACCAGTTCTGCCTTGGACCTTATTACAAGTTCCGCGACGAACATATCCTCTTCGACTCCGAATCGGGGGCCATTATAGGCTATAAGAACCTGAACGCCATAGGCGAGCAGATCAAGGACAAACTGATACGCCGCACAAAGAAAGGCGTACAACTGCAATTGCCAAAGCGAAGTGACCAGTACATCCTTGTGCCCATGACCTCCGCACAAGCCGATTATCATGCCGAATTCAAATGGGAGGTTGCAAAAATCCGGAGCAAATACCAGAAGTTCCATTTTATCTCCGAGCAGGACCGCAAGCGGCTCATGTTGCTCCTTGGTCAAATGCGGATGGTTGCCGACAGCACCTTCATCCTTGAGCAGAATCTCAAGACACGTTCCGACGTGAAGATTGCCGAAGTAATGAACCTGCTCGAAAACATCTTTGAAAGCGGCGACGAGAAGGTTGTCATCTTCAGCGAATGGGAACGGATGACCCGACTCGTGGCCATAGAACTCGAAAAACGCAATATCCGCTACGAATATCTGAACGGCAGCATTCCTGCCAAACAGAGGGGAGAACTTGTAGAAAACTTCAAATCTTTGCCTGAAAGCCGGGTATTCATTTCTACCGACGCCGGCTCCACTGGACTGAACCTGCAGGTGGCAAGCACACTCATCAACCTTGACCTGCCCTGGAATCCTGCAGTATTGGAACAGCGGATTGCGCGAATCTTCAGACTGGGGCAGGAACGTCCGGTACAGATTCTGAATCTCGTTTCAAAGAATTCCATTGAAGAGGGCATGATTGCCAAACTCCGTTTCAAGACGTCCATGTTCGAAGGGGTCCTTGACGGAGGGGCAGATTCGGTGTTCATCAACAAGGACAAGTTCAAAAAGTTCATGGAAGACATTTCATGCATCATGGACGACACACCGGAGCCCCCTGTTATGGAATACATCGACGAAGAAACGGAAGAAACGGCAACTGCCGACAGTGCTGCGAAAGGAAATGCAGAGCAAGACAGCGATGCACCCGGCGACGACGTGATGACCGATGACACGCTACCCAAGGATGCAGAAATGCCGGCAAAAGAACCGCCTGTTGCCGAAGACGGAGAAAGCCCCTGTGCACATCCCGGCGATTCCTCGTCATGGCACGACGGTACAGGCAAATCCGACCGAGCCCATATGGATGGCACCCATATGGATGGACATCCCCACCCCGAAACCGGCAATCCACAGAAGACCGACAACGGCACCGCGTCTGCGGATTCCGGGCAGGAGGGCGCAGGAAACCATTCACCCTCCAGTTCCGACCCTCACAGCCATACAAGTTCCGCCTCCGCTGCTCCGGGAAGTCCCCAGCATCTCATCAGCCAGGGGCTCTCATTCTTCAACGGACTGGCAGAAACGCTGAAATCTCCCGAAGCCACCCGACAACTCGTCGAAAGCATTGTGGATGTGGACAAGGAAACCGGGGAGACAAACATCAAGATACCCGTAGCCGATAAACAGACCGTACTCCAGGTATTCTCCCTGCTCGGGAAACTGATGCAATGACAAAACTGAAACCAGGACAGCGCCACGGGACGTGGCGACTGTTCTTGTATGACAACTTATGCCTACGGACGCCAAACTAACGAATATGCTATGACACGACTTAAGGAAGGTTCATACGAAAACATAATTACA
>SFJN01000101.1 GCA_004555055.1 Bacteroidales bacterium
ATACTTACATAGCCCGCTATGTGCGCATTTAAAGAACAGAAATCTACTGTGCGATAGTTCGAAAATTGTCTCAAGCTAATTTATAGAACCTCCCTTAACTGAATTATACCACGCCCCCTTTATTTCCAGGTGATGTGGTCACCCTGGTGTATGAGTTCGTGCATTTCGCTCATCAGTGGCGTGATATCCGATTCCGCTACCTTGTAATAGCGAATCTTTTCCCGGGTTTTCGGAAATTTCTGAAAGAAAGGGTGGCGGCTGACATACCATTTCCAGTGTCTGCAATTGAAGGCAGGCCCTAACTTGTCCCAGAGTTTGAAGAGTGCAGACTGTGTCACGGTGCATACCCCGTAGTTTCCGTCGTCGAGTTCCAGCAGGCAGAAGAACTGTCGTTTGCAGCATTGTGCGTTGATTCCGCTTTCCGTGTTGTTCCCGGCGTCTCCGGAGTTCGTAGCCGTTTCTGCTTTCAAGGAAACGTTCACGTTATATCCGTATGACTCGTTGATTTGTGCGCTCAGCGCTTTGAATATGTGTCCGTGAGGTGAAGTGTCCTTCAGTTTCTTCACTTCGATGTAGAGATGCAGCATCTCGTGAATAAGGATTTCTTCCAGGACTTTTTCAGAAAAACCATGAAAAATGCTGTAGCGTATGCACCGTGATTCCGGGATGGTCTTGTGCAAGAAGGGCGATTTCTTGTAGCAATACTGTGCGGCATAGGTCCTGGCACGGGTGCATTCGAAGCGGACTTTAGGAAGTTCGTTTCGGAAAATCTCACGGTTGAATCGTTCGAAATTACGTGTCAGGAATTCGCCGTTGAAAATCATTCTGCTTGCAGGCGTGTCTTATTTGGGGTATTCTATAAATGTTTCTGAATGCTTTTCTTGAGGTCTGTGCTGCTTCGTGCCGTCAGTCCGTCGGCGGGTATGCGCTTGAGCACCACATATTCAATGCCGCGTTCCAGGCAGAAGCGTCGTTTGTCGTCCGAACTTCCGTCCTCGTTGACGACGAAGACATCAGGGCGCAGGGCGTCGACCGTCGGTGTGAAGTCGAGGTAGCCGCTTCCGCGGTTCACAAAAGCATCTTGTACGTATCGTACAGCACGGACCATGAAAAGGCGTTCCTTTTCCGGGAACATCGGTTCGTGGTGCTTCAGTTCGCGGATGGTGGCATCCGAACCGATGCCCACGTAGAGCCGGCCGTAATTGGCCGCCTGTCGGAAAAATTCGATGTGGCCGCTGTGCAAAAGGTCGTAGCAACCGCTGACAAAAACTGTTTTCTTCATGAGTATGAGGGGACGAATAGAATAGGGGAGAGCATCAGTGAAACTTAGCCAAAGACTTGAGGAAAAACCATAACTTTGGACAAAACCATGGCAAAGATACCACTTTTTACAGATACTTTGTTGCGGGGCGGGAAAAAAAAGTTAAATTTGCAGCGTATATAAGTAGGTAATAAATTAGGGATGTTCTATAAATTAGCCAAGCATAAGAACATTTTCTAAATGAATAAAAAACTAATTTATAGAACATCCCATTAGTATGTCTGTATATATCAGGCATCTTGTGACACATGACGTATCGAAAGATGCCGTGTCCTGCATTTCCCTCCTTATCCTGTCAGATTTCCCCTTATCCTATCCGAAAGACTATGAAGAAGCACATCCTTTCCTTTTTGTTTGTCTCCGCCGGATTCCTTCCTGTGGCAGCGCAATATACCATTTATCCTGTGCCGCAGCAGATGACGGCCGTGGACGGTTCCGCATCCTTTTCCGGCGAGGTCTGCTTAGTATGTGACGACCAAATTGATGCTGCCACCCGCCAGCGTGCCCGTCAGGTGCTCGAGGAGCATGGCCTGAAGGCAAACGATGCTGATGGCGCACAGGCATGTACCAGTGTTATCTATCTGAAGGTCGACCCTTCGGTTGCCGTCAGCGGCAAGTACGATGCCCACCACCTGCGCCTTGAGGCCCAAAGCAACGGTATGGCCAGCCTGACCATTACGGGCCAGCATACCGATGCGACATTCATGGGGCTGGCATCGCTCGAACAGATGCTCGATGCTGTAGGTACTACCGCTCTGCCCTGTGTCGACATCAGCGACTATGCCGACCAGCAGCAACGCGGACTCGTCGAAGGCTATTATGGATATCCCTACAGCCAGAACGTGAAGAAGGACCTCATGCGTTTCATGATGCGCATGAAGATGAACACCTATCTCTATGGTGCAAAGTCCGACCCCTACCATTCGGAGTATTGGGGGAAACCCTATCCTCAGACCGTTACCGAAGAGCAGGAGCAGAACGGATGGCTGAGCGAGGACATGATGCGCGATGTCTGCGAAACGTCGGCTGCCACGAAGGTGAACTTCATTTGGGCCATCCATCCGGGCAACAATTTCCTCTATTCAAATACGGTCATCGACGACATCATGGGCAAGTTCGAGAAGATGCATGCCCTTGGTGTGCGGCAGTTCGGCGTATTTGTCGATGATGTCAGCGTACCTTCTTCCGATGCTGACCTCCAGCTCAATGCCCAGCGTCTGGCATTGTTGCAGGAACGTATCGAGCAGAAGTGGAACACCCCTGATGCCGCCCCTGCCGACACCGTACGTCCCCTCCATTTTGTGCCGCAGATCTATTGCCGTTCATTTGCCTCGAGCGAGGACCAGTACAAACGTTTCTTTGAGGCACTTGCTGCCACTCCCTCGCATATTGTCATCTATACTACGGGCTGGGGCGTATGGAGTGTTCCCAACAGTTCCGACTTTGCTATGCCCAAGCAGTATCTCGGTCGTGATGTGGCATGGTGGTGGAACTATCCCTGCAACGACAACGCCGACGACCGCATCTACCCGATGGACATGTATCAGAATTTCTCCGATATGTCGGCCGTTGATGGCGGTTCGCGTCTCCCCACTACCCTGACGAGCGGCATCGGTATTGTTGCCAACCCCATGCAGCAGGGCGAAGTGGCGAAGATTCCCCTTTTCTCTGCCGCAGACTATGCCTGGAACAATGCAAAGTTCGTCAACAAGACTTCATGGGCGGCATCGTTCCCCTTCATCTTCGAGGACGGGAAGTGCCGCGACAACGGCGACCGTACCGCTCCTGCCGAAGCCCTCAAGGCTCTGGCTCCCTATCTTACCGCCAACGACCCGTCCGGAAAATTCGGCACAGGACTCTCCACTTCCAAGATGCTGACCACCGTTACCGGACTCCTTGAGAATATTGAGGTGGTGAAGATGCTTGCTGACAGCGAAACGGAGAGCGACCGCCTGATGTGGCGCGACCTCCGGCCCTGGGTGCTCAAACTCGAGACCATGTTCAATGCGGCAAAACTCCTGCTGCAGGTGAAACAGAATGAATACGACAGTTCCGACGCACGTTGGCACGACTATCTTGCCGCTGTGGAACTTCTCGACGGCATCAGCAGCAATGAGGACTTCAAGGTCTATGCCCTCGAAGGCATGGGCACCGGCGTGTCGGTCTCCAGCCACATTGCCTGTCCTGCCAACAAGTATCTCATGCCTTTCCTTACCGCCATGCGCAAGACTGCCGTCAGCGACCTCTTCCCTGCTGTCCCCACCAAGGCTGCACGGCTCACCAACACTTCGTACGTGCCCTCCGTGAATACTTCCGGAAACGATGTCTACATCACGCTTGCCGCCAAGGACTATGCCCCCGGCGATTATGTAGGTTTCAGCCTTCCCAAGGCCAGTGTGCTCGCTGAAATGCTGGTTACGGATACCTTGTGCCAGAACAATTGCGTGCTCGTTTCGGCCAACGGTCGCGAATGGTCGCAGATTCTGCCTTCCGGAAACGACGTGAAGCAGTACGAGGGTTATGTGAAGTATCTTATCGTTGCCAACAACTCGGATGCCGTACGCAGCGTGAAGCTTACGAAAAACGTGCTGCGTGTTACCCTCGTTGAGGAACCCTCCCTGACGGGTATCGATGCCCCTGTGACGCAGGACTACAATGAGCGTGCCAACATCAGCGACGACGACCTTACCACCTTCTGGGCGCCGATGGCCGACCAGCGTACGGGCGATGTCATCCGTCTCAACTACTCCTCCGCCGCCCCCCTGCGCCGTGTACGTTTTGCCCTCCATACCACCAACGGTGACTATATGAAGACGGGACGCATCGAATGTTCCGAAAACGGCACGACGTGGAAGCGTCTGTCACCTGTGGGCAAGCAGACCACATCCTTCACTCTCGACAACATGATACCCGTAGACGGTTCCGGGAATGCTCTTTCCGATGCAGAAGGAGCTTACATCTACCAGCTCTATTTCGACGGTGCCCTCCAGCAGGCCCGCTATGTACGTTTCTACAACCAGCAGGCCACCTCGAACAAGTGGATTCGCGTGGCGGAATTCACACCGGAATTTGCCCTCTTTGAACCTGCCAGTGTTTCGACGCCCGAAATCAGCGATGCCCAGCCCCATACCGGCGCCACCGACAGCCGCCTCCGCTACGGTTTCCAGGACTTCAATCCCCTTACCGGCGTAACCATCTACAGCGACGGTCCGCATCCCGGGGTGAAGGTCTATGGCAGTGATGTGCCTGCCGGAGACGACCTTGGGGCATACCGCGAAATCGCCACGCTCGATGCCGCCGTCACCCACATCGACCTTACCGCCACTCCCTATCTGCATTCCCTGATGCTCGCCGACGAGGATGGCAATCCCTTCCGCGTCTACGAGGTGGTGCCGGAAACGGCCGACGACGTGCGTTCCCTGCACGATATCACTTCCATTGAGCATGTGGTAATGGACCACACCGATGCCACCGAAGGCGACGCCCCTCTCTACGACCTCAGCGGTCGCCGTGCGAAGGGCGAGGCGAAAGGCTGCTACATCTGTCGTGGAAAGAAAATTATGAAATAAGAAAAAATGTGGATTCCGGGACTCCTTCGGGAGGAATGCCGGAGTCCACCCTTTTTTCGACTACAAAACAGGGTGTCCGTGCGTGTGTACGGCCACCGATAACTCCCCTTGGAAATGAAACTCCTCATTGACATTGGAAATACCTGTACAAAACTTGCCGTAGGATGTTCGGGAAAATCGTGTCGAAAAGGCGAAATCGTCTATATCGAACGTAAGAATGACCTCGAATCGTGGTCCGGTCTTTTCAGCCGCATTGGCAGCATCTATTCCATCAAAGCCTGCGCAGTGAGTTGCGTGGGACACTATGATGCTACGCTGACGGCAGCCCTGCAGGCGCAAGCCTGGCCCCACATATGGCTTGGCTACGACACCCCCTGTATGCTCCACGATACCCCGCAGGGCTACGGCTCTGACCGCCTTGCCGACGACCTCGGGGCTATCGTCGTCCTTCAAGAACAGATGCCCCATGCCACTGCCGACGACATCACCCGCGACGGTCTCCTCGTCATCGATGCCGGCACCTGCATCACCTACGACTTCATCCGCCATTGCCGTGTCGAAAGCGGTGTCATCAGTCCCGGAGCACAGCTTCGTCTGAAGGCGATGCACGACTATACGGCCCTGCTGCCGCTCATCAATCTCGACACTCCGGATTTCGACCATCTCCACTACAACCTTTACGGCACCCAGAGCGAAACCTCGCAGGCATCCCGTCAGTTTCCACACGCCACACCGTTGATGGGGACGAATACCGAAGACTGTATGCTCTCGGCTGCCCTGCACGGCATACGTTTCGAGATAGAGGGCTACATCCGCGCCCTTCAGCGTCAGTATCCCCGTCTGAGGGTGTGCCTTACCGGCGGAAACCGTTTCGAGATGTCGCCCGACGTCGCCACGCGCTGCCTCTACCATCCCAACCTTGTCCTCTACGGCCTCCTCTCCATCGTCTGAAAGACGTGAGCGCGCGTGGGGATGCGTGTGTGAGCGTAAGGCTGCAATACCCTTGGGAATCTCCTTCTCCTTTTCCTCTTTCATCAGAAGAGGTGTACGAAAACCTTGAATCCTCTCTATATTCTAAAAGTATTCTATGAAGAAACTGTTCCTGTCCCTGCTTTCGTGTACCGCACTGTCTGCATTTGCGCAGAATAAGTCCGTATACGACCTTGATGCCTTTGCTCCCGAATTGCTCGAACTCTTCAGCAAGGTGGAGGCCGAAGGCCGCAAGTACCCGACAATCGAAGAACTCGAGGCTGTCGGCATCCACCGTATGGACCTCGCCTTTGTCCGTTCTCACGAACTTCCACGGGCTGTCCTCTCCAATGCCGACATGAATATGGTCAATGACGTGGTGCCTACCCGCAAACTGTGGATGAACATTCCCATCGGCATCGGGAAATATCAGGGCGGATATCCTACGAGCAACTGGAGCGACGACCCCTATACCGGTTGGAACTACACGTCGATTTTCGGCACATGGAACCATGGGCTCTTCAGTGCTCCGGGTTGCGTGGTAGATGCCGCACACCGTAATGGTACGGATATCTACAGCGGCATCAAGTTCTTCGAAAGCTGGACACCGGGACTGACGCCCGAAGGATGGGTGTCGTTCCTCAAGACGAAGGATGCCAACGGTTACGATGGCTACAAGTATGTCCGTCCGTTGGTCAATGCCATGCGCTATTTCGGACACGACGGTCTGAACTACAACTTCGAGGCTTCGGGCTATGCCGACAGCGATGTGGTGAAGTTCCACCAGGCGTGCTATAAATATGCCAAGGAAATCGGGTTCGACCATTTCCATATCGGCATCTACACCCAGGCCTCTTCTCTCAGCAGTGGCAATTGCGAGGCCTTGCTCGGAAAGAACGGTGTGAAGACCGCCGATGCCTTCCTGAACTATTCCGGCGGCAACTTTGCCTCTGCTTCCAGCATGCGCAGCAGCATTCAGGTAGCGGAGAGTGTGTTCGGAAGTTCCGAAGGCGTTTATCAGGGTGCCCTTCTTTCGGGACTCGAACGCGGATGGACCAACTTCATCGAAAACGACTATGCCAAGAAGATGGGCATCGTGGTATGGGGTGAGCACGGCGAAAGCCGCATCCACAGCTGGTGCCTCGGCGAGGACGGCATCGATTTCCAGGAGGCCTACCAGCGCCGGCAGGAATACTTCTTCAGCGGCGGCAACCGCAATGTGGCGAACCTTCCACCCTTCTGTCTCGACGTTCCTTGGCGCAACGAGTCGGACCTGAAGCGGTTCCACGGACTTGCCCGCCTCGTGCCGGAACGTTCTACCCTGCAGCAGGACCTTCCGTTCAATACATTCTTCAACATCGGCAACGGCGAACGCTATTTCTATAAGGGTAAGACCACTATGGGAGGCTGGTACAACATGGGTGCGCAGGACATCCTCCCCACCTACCGTTGGCTGGTATACAAGCGCGGTTCCGCCTTCGACGAGGCAGGTCGCGTGAAGGGCGAGCCCCTGAGTTCCGGCGTTCCTGCACTCACCAATGCCGATGCCTATACCGGAGGTTCGTGCATCCGTCTCGAAAACACCGCCGAAGCCGACATCGTGCTTTACCGTTGCGCCCTTACGGTAAAGGAATCGAATCCCGTGGCCACCCTGTCGTGGAAAGTGCCGCAGGGCGTAGGCGGCGTGAACGGTAGCCTCACCGTGCTGATACGCAAGCAAGGAGGCGACGGATGGATAGAAGTGCCCTTCGCGAAGGCCGAGGGAAATGCCTGGAACACCGCAACGCAGGCCGTCGATGGGCTCAGCTGCGGCGATGTCATCGAGTACATCGGCCTGCGGTCGGTAGGCAATGTCTATGGCATGCTTGTCGGCCAGGTGGGGATTTCTGACGATGCCCTACGGATTCCGGCAAATGTGACAAACGTCATGGCCGAAGTGAAGGAAGAAACCCAAAAGAGCCTCTCCGTACGTCTGTGCTGGGACATCGACGCACAGGCCTCGCTCCCCGAACACGACATGACGCTGAATTCCGATGGAAATGTTGACCACTTCGAGGTGCTCTACAAGAACGGCGAGAACGGCCGTGTCAGCGAAGTGGCGCGAACCACCGGCTGGGGAGCCTATGTCGGCAACATCCCCATGGCGTCCGACGAGCGGCCCTTTGTGGGAGTCCGTGCCGCCAGCACCGACGGCCGCACGTACAGCGAGGTGCAGTGGGTGGAAATCCCGCGTGCCGATGCCGCTGACCTGCCGGAGAGCAGCATCATGACGGACGAATACCCTGCCATATACCTTGACCTTAATCAGGAGGACACCTCCATTGCCCTTGAGAAACGTTGGGTGAAGAGTCTGACGGCAAAGAACTGCGACGAGCCCTACACCTATACCAACAACGTCGGGACGCCCTACATGCGCGACATCGCCATGGGAATCTCCGATGAGCTTGCCGACAAGACGAATTATGTGCTTGCCGACGAACCGCTCCGTGTGACGCAGGGACAGCAGCTGGTGTTCACTATCAATGTTTCGCCCTCTATGGCCGAGCAGACCGTCCGTGCCTATGTCGACTGGGACGGTGACCACCGTTTCGATGTCCACACCGACGAACTGGCATGGCAAAGTGGCGTTTCGAACGCCAAGAGTTCGAACACGGCATTCAAGGCTACCACTACCTTCGGCTTCAATGTGCCGGAAGATGCACGTCCAGGCCACAGCCGTCTCCGTATTGTAACGGCACATCCCTGGTTCCCCCATTCTGGTCCTACGGGCGGCATGCCGGCAGGCTTTGCGCTCGATATTCCCATGGTCATCAGTGGCAGCAACGAGGCCCGCGCCATGGCTGTCGACACCCACGATGCCGGCATTGCTGATGAGCCGGAATGCCTTGTGGTGCTCCCCGATGCCATTGCGGATGTCATCGGCGACGCCGGTGCCGGTGTAAGCCGTGCGGAACTTCAGGGCCGCAGCCTGTTGCTGAAGCATGTCGACAAGCTGTGGGTTTATACCGCCGACGGACGTTTGGTGCGCCATTCCGCCGAGGCTTCTTCGGAAATGTCCCTCGGAAATCTCGCTGCCGGAGTCTACGTCGTGCGGATGCAATACGGCAATGTGGTACGTTCGCAGCAAATCCGTGTGGAATAGTCCACGCTGAAATCCATGGCTTTTATGTATCCCCCACGTAGCATTCCAATGTAAGAGCATGTGGGCTACACGGTAACGGAGTACCGCATCATCGTCCTCTTTCCGTCTTTAGTCCCCGTCCCTTTGTTGCATAAAACGTGTGTGAGGTGGAGTGCCGTTCGGTATCTCCACCTCACTTTTTTCATGTTTTCAAGGTGTTTGCTGGTTCATTTCCGTCCGTCTGCTCGTATGGCTCGTCTCTGCAAGGCACGTAGTTTTCGGGAACGGGGTAACGGGAATCCTTGAGGGTAATAAAATAATGGCTTGCATAATGAAATCCTAACGTTCACCATTATTTCAAACTCAGTTGTCACATGTCCTTGAACATTCCTGCTGATAAAAGTCTTTCCCCGT
>SFJN01000102.1 GCA_004555055.1 Bacteroidales bacterium
TACGGTCTAAAACACTCACAATGCCCCAAACAGGCAACGAACTTAATAACTGTTTTTTTCATATTGTTCCGTTTTATGCTCAATGAATTATAGAAGTAATCAACAGAAATCGGGTATTCTGTGGAGGCAAGCAGGCTGCTTGACTCTTTTGATGTGTGCAAATATACACAAATCATTTCGCCTGCAATAAAATAATCCAAGAAAAAGTGCGATGTTTTTATGACAAACGGCAGAGGACAGCTTCGAAGGCGAGCGCAAGAGGATAACCCTGCACGAGAAACGGACCTGTAGCAAACTGTTTCCTTTCACTGCTGAACGTTGCGCTTTTTGCGCGGAAGGGGAGATGAAATTGCACGATTTTTCGTAAATTTGCCGCCAAAACAAAAGACAATACACAATGACATACCCAGAAAATATAGAACGCAAATTAGGGTTCTCCGACATCCGTACCCTGTTGAAGGGGCGTTGTATGTCGACACTGGGCACGGAATGGGTGGACAACCATGTACAGTTTTCCGACGACTTCGAAGCTGTCACCGAAGCGTTGGCGCAGGCAAATGATTTCATGCGCTTCATGCAGACGGAAGAAGATGTCTACGAAGAGAACTTCTACGATGTGCGGCAGCCGCTTATGCGCATCCGTCCCGAGAGGACATACATGGAGGAGCTCGACCTTTTCGACCTCAAACGCTCCTTGCAGACGGTGCTCAGCCTGGTGGAATTCCTGCGAAAGCGCGCCGCAGCAGACAATGCCGGCGATGAAGCGGCGAATTCCGCCCCCGATTCTTCTGACGACACCCCCACCTATCCCGCCCTCTTCCGCATGACCGAAGGGGTGGAATGCTTCCCGGACATCATACGACGCATTGACGCTGTGCTGAACAAATACGGTAAGATCAAGGATACCGCCTCGCCCGAACTGCTCTCCATCCGTCACGGCATCGAGGTGACCACGCGCGGCATCAGCCATTCCCTGCGCTCCATCATCAGCACAGCACAGCAGGAAGGTTATATCGACCGCGACGTCAGTCCCACCATGCGCGACGGACGACTGGTGATACCCGTGGCACCGGCGCTGAAGCGAAAGATCAAGGGTATCATCCACGACGAGAGCGCGACAGGAAAGACCGTCTTCATAGAACCTGCAGAAGTGGTGGATGCCAACAACCGCATCCGCGAGATGAAGGCTGCCGAGAAACGGGAAGTCATCCGCATCCTTCAGGAGCTTTCTTCCGTCATCCGCCCGCATGTTCCGGCGATGATGTCCTCCCTGCAGTTCCTTGCACACATCGATTATCTTCGCGCCCTTTCCACATTTTCCGAAAACTTCGAGTCCGTCGTACCGAATCTGACGGACGCCCCACATCTCGATTGGGTGGAAGCGCGTCATCCCCTGTTGCAACAGAGCCTGGAACGTCACGGAAAACGCATGATGCCCCTCGACATCAATTTGCGCGGAAAGGCACGGATACTCATCATCTCCGGTCCGAACGCCGGAGGAAAGTCCGTCTGTCTGAAGACCATCGGACTCCTTCAGTATATGCTCCAGTGCGGAATGCCCATCCCCGTACGCGAGAATTCCACGGCGGGAATCTTCAGCGATGTGATGATAGATATCGGCGATGAACAGAGTATCGAGGACGACCTCTCTACCTACTCCTCGCATCTGCTGAACATGAAGATGATGATGAAACACAGTTCGTCGCACACGCTGCTCCTCATCGATGAGTTTGGTGGCGGCACGGAACCGCAGATCGGTGGCGCGCTGGCCGAAGCCATGCTCCACAAGTTCGTGGAACGCGGGGCATACGGCGTCATCACCACCCACTACCAGAACCTCAAGCACTATGCCGACGGGTGCGAACAGGTGGTGAACGGTGCCATGCTCTATGACCGGGCAAAGATGCAGCCCCTCTTTGTGCTGCAAATCGGCAACCCCGGCAGTTCGTTCGCCGTGGAAATCGCCCGCAATATCGGACTTCCCGAGGATGTCATCGCCTATGCTTCGGACCTCGTGGGCAAGGATTATGTGATGAGCGACAAATATCTGCAGGACATTGTCCGCGACAAGGTATATTGGGAAAACAAACGTCAGAAAATCCGCCAGCGTGAAAAGCAGCTGGAACAGACCATTGCGGAATACGAGGAGGAACTCTCCACCATCTCAAAGGAGA
Source organism: Bacteroidales bacterium (assembly GCA_004555055.1). Classification (GTDB taxonomy): domain Bacteria; phylum Bacteroidota; class Bacteroidia; order Bacteroidales; family Bacteroidaceae; genus Alloprevotella. The sequence goes on from SFJN01000102.1 coordinate 2,175, forward strand.
AACGCGAGGTGCTCTCCGGTGCCCGTGAGGAGGCGCAGCGGCTTATACAGGAATCGAATGCCCTCATCGAAAACACCATCCGCACCATCCGTGAAAGCCAGGCTGAACGTGAGCGCACCAACGAGGCCCGTAGGGAACTGCAGGAATTCAAGGAAAGCGTGCAGGCTGCAGACAAGGCCAAGACCGACGATGCCATCACCCGAAAGATGGAAAAGATAAAGCGTCGGCAGGAGCGCAAACGCGAAGGCAAACGCGGAGGACCGGCGTTGCAGATGTTCACACAGAACAGCCTGAGCAACACCCTTTCAGCCCTTCAGGCCCAGGCGGCGGCACGCGAGGAACTCGCCAAACAGCCCATCACCGTGGGATGCTGGGTGAGGATAAAAGGGCAGAACACCGTGGGACGTGTGGAAATGGTGCAGCAGAAGGTGGCACGTGTGCTCTTCGGCGTGATGAATACCATGGTCCCCCTGTCGCGTCTTGAGGTGACAACCCGTCCCGAAGTCAAGAAGTCGGCCCCGCAGGCCGTTTCGTTCGTGAGCAAGGACACCCGCGACCAGATGTATGAGAAGAAGCTCCACTTCCGCCCCGACATCGACCTGCGAGGCATGCGTGGCGAGGAAGCCCTGACGGCAGTGAAGTATTTCATCGACGATGCCATCCTGTTGGCACAGAGCCGGGTACGTATCCTCCATGGCACTGGAACGGGAGCCCTGCGCACCCTAATCCGGCAATACCTCAACACCGTCAGCGGTGTCAGCAGTTACCACGACGAACACGTGCAGTTTGGTGGTGCCGGTATCACGGTAGTGGAACTCGACTGAGGCCTTTTCGCCGGTCTGCCATTGCTTATTCCTGCCGCTCCACAGGTGTGCGACCTTCCGTGACGGCAGACAGCCATATGCTCCGTATTTTCCCCCACCGGAGAAAATACGGAGCTTTTGTGTTCAGGGGTGTTTGATCTTCCTAACACCCCTTTTATGGCAAAAACGAGGGAAAGGTATGTTGTCCGGAACTTCGGAAACAACGGACATGTCCAGACAAAGGTACGGACGTTCTGCTTCAGAATAAAACACTAATTTATAGAACGCCCTATTACAGATGACAGATGTGGCCATCATGATTGCGAGAATCGCTGCATGATATGAAACTTGCTTCTTTTGATGCTTTGCCACATCAAAAGACCCCGCAATGGTGGTGAGAACGCTGAATTTTGAGCGTTTACTTTGGAAAAATGCAGTAAAAAGGGTAATTTCGCATTCTTAAAAGACGCGTGGGCGTGTGCGGATGTACGTGTGGTGCGTGCACGCATTGGCCTTCGTTGATGTCCTAATTCTTTCTGAAAATCCCCAAGCCCATCATATGTCCTGCATACTGCATATCGAAACCAGCACCGACATCTGTTCCGTTGCTGTGTCGGAAGACGCTCAGGTTATCTACGAACAGGAGAACCACGACGGCCACAACCATGCCGTGCAGCTGGCCCCTTTTGTGGACGAAGCCATCCGCTTTGCTGAAAACCATGCCATACCTCTTGATGCCGTCGCAGTTTCCAGCGGTCCCGGCAGTTACACCGGTCTGCGCATCGGCGTTTCCACTGCCAAAGGCATAGCCTACGGCCGGAACATTCCGCTAATCGAGGTGCCCACCCTCAAGCTCCTGGCTACCCCGGTGCTGCTCTATCATGAGGAAATCGAGGAAAACGCCCTGCTGTGTCCGATGCTCGATGCCCGGCGTATGGAGGTCTATGCCTGCGTCTACGACCGTGCCCTCCGTCCGCAGCGTGGTGACAAGGCCGTTCCCGTCAACTACCGTGGGGTGCAGCCTGAAATCGTTACCGAAGAAAGTTATCTCGAATTCCTGGAAAAAGGACCCGTATACTTCTTTGGCAACGGGGCGGAAAAATGCAAAGGCGTCATTACTCATCCCAACGCCCACTTCATTGACGACATTGTGCCGCTGGCAAAGCATATGGCTCCCTTGGCAGAAATGGCGCATGCACGCCGCCAGTTTGTAGATACGGCATACTTCGAACCCTTCTACCTCAAGGAATTCCAGGCCACGGTGTCGAAAAGCCTGCTCTGAACTGAGTGGGATATACCGGATTCACATCCCCAGTCCCAAACGGGACTTTCCCTGACTGAAAAATTACAAAACGAAATATCCTCCGACAACACATCATGGATTATAACACCAACCGTCCACATCTGAAAATGCCCTCTTACGGACGCAATGTACAGCAGATGGTTGAGGAATGCCTCACTGTCGAAAATCCCGCAGAGCGCCAAGAATATGCCGAACGCATCGTGGAGATTATGGCTGTCCTCACCCAGCAGAGCCTGCGTAACGGTGAGGTGAAGCAGAAACTGTGGAACCATCTGGCATTTATTGCCGACTACAAGCTCGACATCACCTATCCTTGCGAAATCAACCGTATGTAAGAATAGGGAACTTCCACCATCCAAAGAAAGAACACAACCGTGCCATCATTCATCATTGAAGGCGGACATCGCCTGAAGGGGGAAATCACACCGCAGGGTGCCAAGAACGAAGCCCTGCAGGTGATTTGCGCCACACTCCTCACCTCCGATGCCGTGAGGCTGGAAAATGTGCCCGATATTGTGGACGTGAACAACCTCATATGCCTGTTGCAGGACATCGGGGTGAAGGTGATACGCCATGGTAAGGGCGATATCACCTTCCAGGCCGACAGCATCAATCTTGAATACCTCCGCAGCGAAGAATACCTCCAACGCTGTTCCACTCTCCGTGGCAGTGTCCTCACCATCGGACCGCTCGTGGCCCGTTTCGGCAGGGCGGTGCTCAGCAAGCCCGGAGGTGACAAAATCGGTCGGCGGCGTATGGACACCCATTTCTTCGGACTCCAACGTCTTGGGGCAACGTTCCACTTCGATGCCGGAAGCGACATCTTTGAGCTTCGTGCCGAAAACGGGCTGAAAGGCGGGTATATGCTCCTTGATGAAGCATCGGTGACTGGAACGGCCAACATCATTATGGCCGCCGTATTGGCTGAAGGAACCACCACCATCTATAATGCTGCCTGCGAACCCTATATCCAGCAACTTTGTCATTTGCTCAATGCCATGGGGGCACAGATTTCCGGTATTGCCTCCAACCGGCTGACCATTGTCGGCACTCCCTCGCTCCACGGAGCGCGGCATCGTCTGCTCCCAGATATGATTGAGGTGGGGTCGTTCATCGGTATGGGCGCCATGTGTGGCGACGGTCTGACCATCCGCAGTGTCAGCGTGCCCGACCTGGGCATTATTCCCGAAGCCTTCCGTCGTCTGGGGGTACGCATTGAGGAACGGGGTGATGACCTCTATATCCCCGGACAGCAGCACTACGAGATTGACACCTTCATCGATGGTTCGTTCATGACCCTCAGCGATGCCCCATGGCCAGGACTTACCCCCGACCTCCTGAGTATCCTTCTTGTGGTGGCCACCCAGGCCAAGGGCAGTGTCCTCATCCATCAGAAAATGTTCGAGAGCAGGCTCTTCTTTGTCGACAAACTCATTGAGATGGGAGCACAGATTATTCTCTGCGACCCTCACCGTGCCGTGGTGGTGGGCCATAATCGGGAGATTCCCCTTCGTGCCCGCCGTATGGTGAGTCCCGACATCCGTGCCGGCATTGCCATGCTCATCGCAGCCATGTCGGCCGAGGGAACCAGCCGAATCGACAATGTCACGCAGATTGACCGCGGATACGAGTGCATCGAAACACGTCTAAATGCCTTGGGGGCACACATCACACGCGTGGATGGATAACACACGGAAACATGATGTTTTTTCTGAAAAGCACAGCCAATTATGATTAAAGACGAGGAAGTTTTCCGCATCGGACAAATCACACGTACGCACGGCGTCAAGGGCGAAGTGGAAATCGCCTTTACCGACGATGCCTTCGACCGTGGTAGCTCCGAGTATCTTGTGTTGCTCATCGATGGTATCCTTGTGCCATTCTTCTTTACGGCCTACCGTTACAAGGGGGCTTCGTCGGCACTCTTCACCTTCGAGGACATTGTTTCAGAGGAGGCTGCACGACGTTTGGTGGGCCTCAGTGTATTCTACCCCAAAAGCCACATTGACGATGCGGAGACAGACATTGAGGACTTGCACTCCCTGAAGGCCTTTACAGGGTTCAGGGTTTATGCCATTGACCACGACGAGAGTACGGACGAAGAACTTGCCACTTACGACCTCGGTGAAATTACCATGGTTGATGATTCGAGCCTCAATACCCTCCTCACCGTTACCGACGACGAGGGAACCGAGCGTCTCATTCCTTTCCATCATGACTTTCTGCTCGATGCCGACATGCAGGAACGTTCCCTTCTCGTAGATATTCCCCTCGAACTGATTTCGTTGAACGACTGATCCGGGCTCGCTATGTCTTTTCTGCCGTCTATTTCCGGCAGAGTTTCTTTTGAAATAAAACCGGAATCATCCACTTAAGAACAAAAAAAATGAAGAAAATCGCGATATTGGGCTCTACCGGTTCCATCGGTACCCAGGCGCTTGACATCATACGCGAACACCCCGACCAATACGAGGCTTACGTCCTGACGGCGCACAACAGTGTGGAGAAACTCATCGCACAGGCTCGCGAATTCAAGCCCGAGGTGGTGGTGATTGCCAATGAGCAACATCTCCCTACCGTCCGTGAAGCCCTTGCCGACCTTCCCCTCAAGGTCTTCGGCGGTGCAGATGCCCTTTGCGATGTGGTGCAGATGTCGGACATCGACATTGTGCTGACTGCTATGGTCGGGTTCTCCGGACTGAGGCCAACCATTGCTGCCATTGAGGCGAAGAAGACCATTGCCCTTGCCAACAAGGAAACACTGGTGGTAGCAGGCGAACTCATCACCACGCTTGCACAACAGCATCATACGCCCATCCTTCCGGTAGACAGCGAACATTCTGCCATCTTCCAGAGCCTCGGCGGTGAACGTCTAGACCGTATCACGCGCATCATCCTCACTGCCAGCGGCGGACCTTTCCGCCATTTCTCGGCCGATGAGATGCTGCATGTCACGGCGGTACAGGCACTGAAGCATCCCAATTGGGAAATGGGAGCGAAAATCACCATCGACAGTGCTACGATGATGAACAAGGGCTTTGAGATGATAGAGGCAAAATGGCTCTTCGGCGTCAGTCCTTCGCAGATTGAAGTGCATGTCCATCCCGAGAGCATCGTGCATAGTGCCGTGGAATTCTGTGACGGCAGTGTGAAGGCGCAACTCGGTGTTCCCGACATGCGCCTGCCTATCCAGTATGCTTTTTCCTTCCCCGACCGTTTGCCGTTGAGCGGTGAGCGGCTCAACCTCTTCAAGGCCGGTTGCCTTCACTTCGAACGTCCCGACTTCCAGCGTTTCGACTGTCTTCAGATTGCCTACGATGCTGCAGAACGTGGAGGAAACATGCCTTGCATCGTCAATGCGGCCAACGAAGTGGTGAATCTGGCTTTCCGTCAGGGGCGCATCTCGTTCCCCGACATCGCCCGCCTCATACGCCGGGCCATGGACGAGGCACAGTTTGTCACCACTCCCACTCTTGAAACCTATCTCCAGAGCGATGCCGACGTGCGGCACCTCGTGGAGTCGTATATCCATCAATAAGCATTCATTTTCTCATCCAATGGAAATATTTCTGATTAAAGCCGCCCAACTGCTGCTCTGTTTCATGCTCCTTGTGCTGTTGCACGAGGGCGGACATTTCTTCTTTGCCAAGCTTTTCGGCATCCGTGTCAAGAAATTCTGCATCTTCTTTGACCCCAGTATCAATCTCGGTTTCCGAAAGTTCAGCGGTACGCTTAAACTTTTCACATTCCATGGTACGGACTATCATCTGGGATGGCTCCCCCTTGGAGGTTATGTGAACATTGCCGGAATGGTCGACGAGAGTACCTCGGCCGAGGACCTTGAAAAAGACGACACCCCTGCGGAACAACGATTCTGCAATAAGCCGGCCTGGCAGCGTCTGCTGGTGATGGTCGGTGGTGTGCTGATGAACTTCATCACTGCGCTTGTCATCTATTCCGCCATTTTCTTTACCTGGGGCGAGGAATATGTCCCTGCCCGCAACATGACGCACGGTTACATCTTCAATGAACAGGCAAAGGAACTCGGATTCCGTGACGGGGACATCGTCGTCGGTACCGACAAGACCGTCTTCGATCGTTGGAGTGCGGATGTCTATACCGAACTGACCAAGGCTGCCAGTGTCAAGGTGCTTCGCGAAGGCAAGGAAATTTCCATCGACCTTCCCGAAAAACTCGATCTTGTGGAGATGCTCAAGGAGACTCCGCTCTTCCTGGAGCCCGCCAATCCTTCAATCCTTGACAGCATTATGCCGGGCGGACCTGCAGACAAGGCCGGCCTCAAGAAGGGCGACCAGATTGTGGCCTTCAACGGGAAGAACCTTTCCACTTGGAACGAACTCGATATGGCTATGGGTGTTGTCAGCGACCAGATTGCCGCTGCCGACGGAAAAGTGGGAGAAAACGTGCTTAATGCCAAGGTGGTTGTGTGTCGCCATGCCACGGAAAATCTCGATACCCTCAACCTTCGTCTGAGTGATGAGGGCAAGATGGGTGTCATCAAACACAATGTTCTGGCGGAATACCAGACAGAGACCATCACCTACAACGCCCTTACCTGTATACCTGCCGGCATCAGTTACGGATGGGAAAAGATGTGCAGCTATGTATATCAGCTGAAGTTCATCTTCTCCAGCGAAGGTGCCAAAAGCGTGGGTTCGTTCGGTACCATCGGCAGTCTCTTCCCCTCTGCATGGTATTGGCCCGCATTCTGGAGTCTTACGGCATTCATCAGCATCATTCTGGCCGTCATGAACTTCCTGCCCATCCCTATGCTCGACGGAGGATACATCTTCCTCACCCTTATCGAAGTCATAACCCGCCGCAAGTTCTCCGAGCGTGCCATCGAACGTGTCAACACCGTCGGATTCTATTTGGTACTTGCACTGATGGCTTTGGGAATCTTCAACGATTTCGCACGTATGGTTTTCCATATCTATTAGACAGATTCTATAATGAGTCTTTCGCTCTTCTGTATGAAGCTTCTGGTATCGTTATACAACGTTATCCGGTGCTTCATTGCAGACAATCATTACATGTTTTTACGTTTCAACGGAAAAAA
>SFJN01000103.1 GCA_004555055.1 Bacteroidales bacterium
CTCTTCCCATTCCGAACAGAGAAGTTAAGCACAGTCGCGCCGATGGTACTGCACACCCGTGGGAGAGTAGGTCGCCGCCATTTTCACGAGAGCCTTGAGCAAGAGATTGCTTGAGGCTCTTTTTTCATGCATACATGTGGATGAATACGTGAGTGTTTAATGTGAATAAGAGTGGTTAAGCCCTGTCGCGCCGCTAGTACTGCTTGTCATCACCTTTTGGCGTGGGAGATTAGGTCGCCGCCATTTTTTTGACTACCTGAAATTTGAGAAAGATATTGTTTGGATCTCCTTTTGTTACCTCGCGGGTTTTTCTTACCTTTGCTGTGTATACGGTTATGCATTATTGATAGAAATTCGAAATCAGATTGGTTATGAAAAAGTATTTCGCATTTGTTTCTGGGCTGCTCCTTCTGACAGCTTGTGCACAAAAGGTTGGACAAAAGACAGTTGTCGATGGTGAGGCGACTGTCATCACATGGATTGAAGACAAACCCGAACCTACGTTGCAGCCGCATAACCTTTATCCCGATGTGCCCGATTCGCTCTGGATCGCTCTCGGATTGCAGGAGGGTGTGCCTTCGAGTATGAGTTGTTTCCTGCTTCAGACCGAAGGAAAGAACATTTTGCTCGATGCCGGACTTGGAGCGCCTTTCAGCCAGCTTATCCCGAAATTGACCACATTGGATGTGAAGCCTGAGGAACTGCAACTGATTTATATCACGCATTTTCATCCCGACCATATCGGTGGTCTGTTGAAGGATGGGAAGGTGGTTTTCCCAAATGCTGAGGTATATATCAACCGCGTGGAGGCGGAAGCCTGGCAAAAGATGGAAGGCAACCAGTCTGTGCAGGCAAAGACCGTGCTCGATGCCTATAAACAACATCTGCATCTCTTCGAAGCCGGTGATACGCTTCCGGGAGACGTGATAACCATTGCTGCATATGGCCATACACCCGGTCATACCGTATTCCAGAAGGACAGTATGCTTGTGATTGGCGACCTTATACACGGTGTAGCACTGCAGTTTGAATATCCCGAATATTGCCCTCTCTACGATATGGATGCGGAAACGGCACGGGAATCACGCCTTCGCATACTGAACTATGCACGCGAGAACCGCCTGACGATGTATGGCATGCACCTTCCCCATCCGGGTACGTTACAATAGGGATTTTCAAGAAAAGATAAGAATTTCAATTGCAGAATATGTTATGTGTTTCAAAAATAAGATAGTTGTTGTTACCGGTGGTGCCCACGGCATCGGGAAGTGCATCGTGGAGGAGTTCCGCCAGCGCGGGGCCAAGGTGGCTGTCATCGATGTGTGGCCCGGCGACCATTATGTAGGAGACATCTCGCGAAAAGAAGTGCTTGAGGACTTTGCCCGCGAGGTCATCGGCATGTATGGTAGGGTGGATTACATCATTAACAATGCCTTGCCCTTGATGAAGGGACTGGACGAATGCACATGGGAGGAGTTCCAATATGCTCTCTCTGTCGGGGTAACTGCCCCTTTCTATTTAGTCAAACTGCTCGCTCCCAGTCTTGCCGAAGGGGCTTCGATAGTCAACATCTCCTCTTCGCGCGACCGCATGAGCCAGCCGCAGACCGAAAGTTATACGGCTGCCAAGGGAGGCATTGCCGCACTCACCCACGTCCTTGCCGTTACGTTGCGTGGCAAGGCAAGGGTCAATTCCATTTCGCCGGGATGGATTGATACGGAGGGCACGGCATATGAAGGTCCCGATGCCTTGCAACAGCCTGTGGGCCGTGTCGGTACACCCTTGGACATCGCCAACATGGTACTCTTCCTCTGTTCGGACAAGGCCGGCTTTATTACCGGAGAGAACATCTGCATTGACGGCGGCATGACGCGGCAGATGGTCTATCACGGAGACCATGGATGGACGTTGGAATGACGGATAGGGGAGGAGTGATTTCCGGATAACTCCTGCCTGGAGTTGCGGATGCAATGAGCCAAATAAGACCATGAAGCTTATCTGGTTGACACAATCAAAAACAAAATAGCCCCAAGTCCTTTGCGAACTTGGGGCTGTTTTGTCGTGGGTATGGAGAAAGTTGGGAGGTTGAAGCGGAGTTGTCAGAGGATTTCCATGATTTCCTTGAGGCTGGTGACCTCGTAGTCGCAGGGTGTGATGCCAGGATGGTTGGCGTGCCGGTTAAAGAAGAGCGTTTTGAGTCCTGCCTCGTGTGCTCCACGGATGTCTGTATCCGGATTGTCGCCAATCATCAGTGTGGTGTGCGGGTTGGCATGTGTCTGTGTCAGGGCATATCTGAAGAATTGTTCCGAGGGTTTGTTGGCCCCGGCATCTTCGCTGAGAATGACGGTGTCGAAGCATCCGTGGAGGTTCGATGCCTTTAGTTTCTTGTATTGTACTTCGTGGAATCCATTACTTGCCATGTGCAGGCGGTAACCCCTTTGGCGAAGATAGTGCATCAGTTCGTGTGCCCCTTCTACCACTCCGGGTTTCGTGGCGCAGCAGTCGAGGAAGCGGTCGCTGACTTCGAGGCAGAACGCTTCGGAAACCATCATCCTGCCGTTGATTTCCTCCAGCAGGTGTTCCGGCCAGTGCTTACCTACGGACAGCGGGCGTCGGAAGCGTTCCACAATCAGATATTCGCGTTCGATTTCGCCATGGGCATACTGTCGCCAAAGCTCCACGTTGGTATCCCAATAGGCTTTATAGAATGTTTCGGGATGTTCGAAATAGTCCTCAAGGTGGAAAATCCCGAAGATTTCCTCCAGGGCGATGACGGCATTGCCATGCGTGTCGTAAAGCGTATCGTCGAAGTCGATGAAGAGGTCGGTATAGGGGAGAGGGGTGCTCATGGTTAGGAATTATTCTACGAGGATATTTTCTGTATGTGTTCCATAATGGATGAGGTATATTCCACGGGGCAGTCCGTCGGTGGCTCCTGCAGCCTTTGTCTGGCGTCGCAGGCAAATTCCCTGCGGGGAATAGACATCTACGTGTCCGTTGTCGGGTTCTGATAATGCGGGGGTGATGCCCGAAGGATTGAATTCCACGATGCAATTGAAGCGCTGCCATCCCTTCATGGCCTTGTATGTTTCGCTGCATCCTTCGGGAACATAGAGTGTGGCATGGGCATAGGTGGCAGGTTGGAAGGTGTCGTCCTCAATTTTTGCCGGCCGTTGTCCCGTGCAGTACACGGTTTCGAGTGCCGGACAATCGTAGAAGGCGTCGGTGCCGATGGTAGCGACATCGTTGGCGATGACCGCTTCGCGCAATGCCTTGCATCCCATGAATGCCCCTTCTCCGATACTTGTAATGCCGGAGGCTGTAGCCATTGACGTCATTGCGGAAATACCTTCGAATGCTCCGGCCTCAATGCGTCCGACGCTGTAGCTTTCGCCCTCCAGTTCTACCGTCCCGGGAATGAATACGTGGCCTTCGATTTCCTGGTCCGCCATATAGGGTACAGCCGTATGGTCAGCAGGGCAACAGGCATAGCGTACGCCCTCCATGTTGAGTTCTGTATATTCCTTCACCTCCTTGAATCCCTCGCTCCACTGCGCATCGTTGCGGTAACTGTCGCCCTGTCCGATAGGGACATAAAGGGTGTTCAGGTTGTCGCAGTACTGGAACGGATTGTCCACTTTGGGCTTTGAGGTGTATGAAACATACACGTTCTGCAGATTGGCGTTGCAGTTGAATGCTGTCTTTCCGAGATTCGTACATTTTTTCGGCAGCACGAGTGCGGCGAGTCGTACGCTTTGGAATCCGCACATGCCTATCTGTTGCAGTGTCTGGGGCAACCGTATGGCGTTGAGGTGGATGGCGCCATTCAGTCCCCATCCGTCAATCTTCTTCAGCTTGCTGTCGGCAGGTATCGCCACGCGTCGCAGACTTTGTGCCCCCAGTCCTCCCATGGCAATGTCAGTGATGCTCGCCGGCAGTGTGATGACCTCGGCATCCGTGCCGTTGAAGGCCTCCTGCCCGATGGCCCTGACATTGTAGGTTACACCGTTGTATTCTGTTTTTTCAGGAATCTCAATGTTCTTCTTTCCCACGTAGAAGTCGTAGTTTTCGTTCCGGTAGGTAACGGTGGCCTTTTTGAGTGTCTTGTTGAGCTCGTAGCACAATCCGTCGATTTCTACCGCTCCTGCTCGTACCTCATCGTGGAGATTGAGGTTGGAAAACTCGTAGTTTCCGTTGCTGACGCTAAGGTTCACCTCGCCCTGTCGCAGTTCGGGATAGAAGATTTCAGTCCATTCTTCACTGCCTTTCATGCGTGCCACGGGCAGGAGGCGGTATTCCCCGTCTTTCAGTCCGTCGCCTATGGTGAAGCTGCAGTCTCCCTTGTAGTTGCAAGTGCCATCGTAGCGTACTGCCATTCCGTTCCAATCCTCCACCTTTACTGCCAGTTCGACCTCATCGGGAAGGCTGTAGTTGACGTTGATCTTTGCGGTCAGTGCCTGTAGTTGGTCGTCATACTTGAAGTCCGTTGTCTGATAGGCAACAAGACTTTCGCTATTGCCCTCGTTTTTACGGATGTTGAAAAAGACGTTCTGATAGAGGTCGTATCCGGTCGCGGTCGTCAGATAGTATCCGTCGGACTGTCCTCCCCATCCCATATTAAAATGGAAATATCCGTTGGCATCGTATCCGTCGCATACAAATTCGTGCGCTCCGCTTCCGCTACCACCAGCATAGAGAACGGGTCGTCCGGCAGCCAGTTCATTTCTGAGTAGGTTTTCCCACTGGCTATTGCTGCAATACTTTCGTTCGAGATGGTTGATGGACGCATCGTAGTCGAAGAATTCCATCATGGCCTCGCGGCTCACCGATGTGCCACTTCCTGCCGGTTCGTAGTTCATTGCAAAGGCAATTCCCACGTCGCTCATCAGTTGTGCCACCTGGTGTTTGGCTTCGGCATCCGCTGTAGCGTCGTATTCGGGCAACATGAGGTCCCATCGGTATTCCGACTGCGAGAAATCGGCTGAGAGTGTGGTGTTGCCTTTTGTCCAGAAATAGCTGTATGTTCCCCGTCCCTGCATGGGCCAGCGGTGATAATACATCACCTGCGCCATGGCCGTGGCGACGCATCCTGTGGGGCAGCGTACCTCGTCGAGGGTCGGGCAGTAGTCGTTGTAGGGGGCAAACTGGCTCCATTTTGTTTTCAGCAGAGGTTGCACGCTTGCCGGCAGCGCGGCATCTGCCTTCGCTTGCGGGGCCTTTACCTCGAAGTTTTCCATCTGCTGTACGTACGACTGCATGAAGTGCCATGCATTCGGGTATGTCTCGTCGGCCCTGAACGTTCCCGCATCGCTGTATCCAAGTACGGGACGTATGGTGCGGTCGTCAGCCGAGACGATGACGAAGCCTTCGTCTTCTCCGCGCTGGAAGACATATATCATGGGCCGTCCGTCGCGTTCGGAGCGGAAGGTTTGGGTAAGATCCAGGCTGGGTACGGCATCAGCCGAAGGTGCGGAGGCAGGCAGATGCTTGTTCAAGAAGGCCGTGGCAATTTCGCGAGCCTGAGTTTCCGGAATCTCCTCGGCGTAGACTGCCGAAGTGGGGAATGTGCAGAGCAGAAGAATCTTAAGGAACTTGGTCATAGCGTAGGGAAGGAAAAGGAGAAGAATGATGCAGAGATGTTTTTTCAGATGGGGAATATAGTTTCAGGTCCAGAGGAGAAGTACTGTGGAAAAGAGCATAATTCCAGACCTTATACTTGGGCAAAGTTATCAAAAATCTTTGAGTTGTATGGAAGGAGGAGCACAAAATATGCTTTGCCTTCCGTTTGTCTACGGCAGTTTGTGACGTTGTGCGTTGTAAAGCCTGTTTATGTTCTTCGTTCCGTTGCCTTGTCGTGCTGATTCTGTCGTGTGGAATGCAGGCTGTTTCATGGGGGTATCCAAAACAATGAAAGCCGCCGCAAAGCGTCCGGGTAAGGGTGCTTTGCGGCGGTATATTATGTGGTGTGTGTGGGTGAAGACGCCGGTCAGCGTACTTCCTCATAATCGACATATTCGCTGTCGTCCTTTTCGAAAATCTTCTGTGTCTGTCGTCCTGTCGAGTGTCCGGTTTGAGTGCTTTCCTGCCGGTCGTTTCCAGTGTCCCGGCTATCGACATTCTCCCATCCGTATGTCGTATTTTTCCTCCGGTTGATGCGTGGCTTGACGCCGAAGATGGACAGAATGACGCTGATGATGTTGCCGATGAACGCCAGTCCGATGAAAAAAGCGGCAAATATCAGGGCAAAGAGACATCCAAGGAAATGCATAATATATAAATAGTTGTGTTCTGTAAAAGTTTTCTTCAAGCATGTCCCGGTATGGTGCAACGGCTATACCATCAAGCCTTCTCCTGGGTCAATGCTGACAATATGACATAAAGAAGTATGACAAAGGCGAACCCGCCCCATCCGCAGGCAGCGATGACGGCGGCACTGGCAGCGATGAAGGAATAGCGCAGTCCGTTGCCTTTCCATCCATAGGTTTTGAACTTCAGGGCGAACATGGGCACTTCGCTCACGAGTATCCAGCAGCTGAGCAGGAGGAGTGCGATGATTGCTGCTGCTGCATGTACAGGGTATTGCAGCATCCAAAATGACAGGCGTGTATCGTGCTGTACGATATAGCATAGCGAAGCCCAGAAGAGGGCGCATGCGGGGGTAGGCAGTCCGATGAATCCGAGTGCCTGCCGCTCGTCGAGGTTGAACTTTGCCAACCTGAGGGCACTGAATGCCGCCAGCAGGAAAGCGATATAGGGCATTTCTGTCACTGTCCCGACGTGGCATTGCTGTAGCATATGGTATATGAGGGTTGCCGGAGCAAATCCGAATGTGATGCAGTCCGCCAGGGAGTCGAGTTCCTTGCCGATGGCACTGCTGACGTGTAGCAGGCGTGCGGCGAATCCGTCGCAGAAGTCGAATGCCGCTCCGAGAACGATGAACAGGAAGCATGCATCGGTGTGGCCGGCAAAAGCCTGCTGAACGGCAATGCATCCGCAGATGAGGTTGCAGCAGGTGATGGTGTTCGGGATGTGTCGTTTCATGATGCAGTGGGTGATGGTATGCAACGGGTGAGAGACATCAGTTTTCCCCTTCCGTCGTGTCGTGCAGCTGCGCGATGATGGTCTGGTTTCCGGTTGTGGCCTGTCCCATTTCCACCTTCACCTCGGTATCGAGGGGCAGATATACGTCGACCCGGCTTCCGAACTTGATGAATCCCATGTGGTTGTCGATATAGCATTCCTGTCCTTCCTTGGCATAGGTGACGATGCGTCGTGCCACGGCTCCAGCCACCTGGCGTACGAGGACTTCGTGTCCCGAAGCTGTCTGTATGACAATCGTGGAGCGTTCGTTTTCGGTCGAAGCCTTTGGCAGCCATGCCTTTTTGAAGTTTCCGTTGTGATGGCGCACCATCTTTACGAGTCCCTGCACGGGAAACCAATTGGCATGGACATTGGTGATGCTCATGAAGATGCTGATCATCAGCCGTCGGTCGTGGAAGTATTCGTTTTCGTCTACCTCTTCGATGACCACTACGTGTCCGTCTGCAGGTGCCACCACCACGTGGTCGGTGGTGTCGCCTTCGAAGATGCGGATGGGGCATCGGAAGAAATTGACAATGACGGCGTAGACGGCGGTAAAGACAATGAATATGGCCCAGAAGGCGATGGGGCAACTTGCTGCCAGGAGCCACCAGCTAAGGGCCACGATGCCGATGAGTACGGCCAGTCCCAGTACGAGTGTGGCTACGCCTTCATGGTGTATTCTATTCTGTTTTACCTTTTTCAGTCTTCCCATTATTGTGTTTTTTGTGGATTTTTATCTTGTTTGTAATATGCAAAGTTACACTTTATTCTTGTTTTTACAAGCGTTGTTTGTGGATTTTCCCCTTCGGGAATTGTAAAAAAGTGTGATTTTGCACAGAAACCGCTTTGTGCAGGTTCGTTTTTTGCCTTGGTGTTTTTCCGTATTTCTTTTGGAGAAGGGGGGAATATTGCAGGAGAGAATGCCGTATTTCCTTGCCGTTTGTCATTTTTCCTCGAGTGCGTCGGAGAGGCGGCTTTCCAGTTCTTCGGCCGAAAGTCGGAGCGAGAAGTTGCCGTTCTGCGCGATGGAGATGCCGCCGGTCTCTTCCGAGACGATGATGGTAAGGCAGTCCGACTTCTGCGATATTCCCAGTCCCGCCCTGTGCCGGAGTCCGAGAGCCTTGGGAATGTCGACGTCGTGTGCCACGGGTAGTATGCATCCTGCCGCCTTGATGCGTTTGCGGCTGATGACCATTGCGCCGTCATGCAACGGGGAGTTCTTGAAGAAGATGTTTTCGATGAGGCGTTGCGAGATATTTGCATCGATGATTTCCCCCGATTCAATCACCTCTTTTAGCGGCACTTCGCGTTCGATGACGATGAGTGCGCCCACTTTCTGCTTGCCCATGCTCATGCAAGCCATGACGATGGGCATGATGTCGGGGCGGTGCATCTTCTCGTCTTTGCTGTTTCTGCGGAAGAAACGTATGAAGGGTGAGTTGCGCTGGCGTCCGATGGTGGAGAAGAAACTTCGGATTTCCTCCTGGAAGAGCACGATGAGTGCCAATGAACCCACGTTGACGAGTTTGTCGAAGATGCTGCCGAGCAACCGCATTTCGAATACCTGTGTAACGAGAATCCAGGCGACGATAAAGGTGAGGACGCCGGAGAAGATGTTGGCGCTGCTCGATTCCTTCATCAGCTTGTAGAGGTAATACATGAAGGTGGCTACGAGGACGATGTCAATGACGTCCTTCCATCCGAGTTCTATCATGGTTTTTCAAAGGGGGTGTTTTCAGTTGAAGCGTTTGCTGCCGTCTGCCGTTCCGATGCGTAAACGGAAGGCATGGGTGAGGTGTGGGAAGGCGTGCTTATTCGCAGAACGTGCTGCCGTAGAGTGATGAAAAAAAAGGAAATCGGTACGATTTTACCCACTGTTTTATTAAGGCGTTTCCGCGATAGGGGAGTGCTAATCAAAGCGTACCGGGTTGGATTTCATCACCACATTCCATTGCAAAATTAGTGAAAAAGTATGGAATCCCTGCAGTTTTCGTGGCGGAATGTGCCACGTTTATGGCATTTTCGCCTGTAAAGTATGGCTGAACGGCATCTGATGAAGGGATGCGGAGTCTTTGGAAGTCTGTATCTGCGACATCGTTTTGTGTGTTTCTTCCTGCTGTTTTTCGTGAAATTTGTTCTGCCACCGTGGGATATTTCTTTTCCGTCCTCAAAAAACATGGTCATT
>SFJN01000104.1 GCA_004555055.1 Bacteroidales bacterium
TCTCATCCTCACATATAGCCTTGTATCAAGTTTCTGTCCGTTGGGTCAGATGTTTGCCGCTGACTTCTTTCAGATTCCACCTCACGATGGACACCCTTGTCTCTCTGGCTGGACGATTCCCACTACCAGGGCTCGTTAGGGACTTACACCCATTAGATGATACACATGCTGGTCAAACAAAAATCGCCCCACCGGAATTGGTGGGGCGATAGGGTTTACCTTGTGAATCTGTTCACACCGCATCCCGCAATGTGAACAGGATTACGGAATGAATATTACTTCACAATGAGTTTGGTGGTGCGCATCACCTGGCCGCTCTGCATACGTACGAGGTAAACGCCGGGAGCATATCCTTCGGTGGAGATAGCTGAGATTCCACCGTTGGCATACTTCACAAGACGTCCTTCGGCATTGAATACCCATACCTTGTCCGTATTCTCGAAGCGGAGGGTCTTGCCCTCGAGTGCTACGCTGCTCACACCGGCCTTGGGAGCGGTGATGGCATCGGGCTTTTCGATGTAGGGTTCGTCGGCTACACCCTGGTCGCGGGTCTCAACAGCCTTGCGATATTCGTTTGTACCGGTGATTTCCACGGGGAAGTCGATGGAGAATCCCTTGGAGGTCATACCGCTTGCTCCGGGATGTGGGAACCATGCGTCGCTGAAGACGAGACGCAGACGGCTCTTGCCGGGCTTGGCATCTGCAGGAACGGTCACGTCGAAGGTGGTGGGGTGCTTAAGATCGGTATTGGCTTTGTTGGCCTTGTCCTCGCCGATGGCAACTACCACTTCGTCGTTACCGCCGTTGAAGTTGCTGTCGCCGTCCCAGTCCATATAGCCGCGGAAGGTGCAGTACTGCAGACCGTCGCCGGAAGTGTTGTAGTCCATGGTGAAGGTGAGTTTCTGACCCTGGTGGCACTTCACGGTATAGTCGTCGCTGGCCATGATGTAGTTGGTCTTGTCGGCCTCTGCCTCGCTCTTGCCGGCAGCGATGTCCTGCATGTAGGGAGTTCCGGCAACGTTCACATAGGAGAAGTCGGCATCGGAACCCGAAACGTCGAGACGGTTTACGAAACGCTGGTTGAGGGCGTTGTTGATACCCTCGGAGCTTTCGTTGAGGATGCTGAGGGGATATGCATCCACCGACTGGTTCTTTTCGGGGAGTTTCGAAGCGTCGGCACGTGGAACTTCCACCCAAACGATTTCGCTGAATGACTTTCCGTCGATGCTGGCGCTGCGTACACCTACGAAGGGCTTTTCACCCTCGTCCATAGGCAGGTTGCCAAGATAGGTTCCCCAGCTGGTGGTACGTCCCACCTCGCTCACGCGACCGGTTTCGCCATCCTTGTAGAACACTTCGAAGTGGTCGATGTTAGCCTCGTCGTTGTAGAGGAGTCCGTAGTCGGCACGGTCCTTTGCCTCGGCATCCACATCCCAGCGGAGTTTTACGGAGAGCGAGGTCTGGGTCTCTTCCTTCACCTCTACGACAGCCTCCTTGATGTGTGCAGGATCAACCTTTACATCGTCGTTGAGTGTGAGCTGTCCTACGAGCGTTCCGGCGGTGTTGCCGCTGGTGCGAAGACCTACGTATTCGATGACGTCACCCTGGCTTACACCGTTGAGTGCGAGGGTCTGTGCTTCCCAGGTTTTTCCGGAAACGTTAGCAAATGCGGTCTCTTCCCACTGTTCGCTACCTTTCTTCTTGACGATGACGCTGACAGTACCCTCGGGAGCACCGTTGAAGTTCTTCAGAGCAAGAGTAACGGTAGGACTGCCTGCGCTGACGGTGAGTTCGGCACGGTAGAGGACAATGTCTACAGCCTTCGTGTTGGTCAGGCGGAGGCAGGAACCGCCGATGTAGGCGTCGGCATTGGTGAATTCGGGCACACCGCCGTTCACATCGTATTCTTCGGTGACGGGGGTAGTGGTACCCTTGTCATAAACGAGCCAACGGTAAGTGGGCACAACATCCTGCTGTCCGAGGTTGTACCAGTTGCCCATGGTCTTCTTTCCCTTGTAGTTGTAAATTTCTCCGTTACCAACGTTGAAGAAGGTTTCGAAGGGAAGGTTCTGCTTGATGGCAGTACGCTCGGGGATGTACTCTGCCACACCCTGGAAGTTGCGGAGGGCATTGTTCTTGGGGTCGCTGGTGAACCAGTCTGCGTAGTTGGTTGGAGTAGGACGTGCTGCGGGATTACGGTAACCTCCGGAGAAGAAGCGGTCCTGCAGTTTCTGGTAGTTCTCCTGGTAGTCGATGGCGGAGTTTCCGGTGGTGTTACTGTGGAGACGGCTCTCACCGTGTTCACCCCAAAGTACGATACCGATGGATCTTGCCTGATCGTTGGCATCGAGTCCGGTCCAAGCACGTGCCATGCTGGCAATCCATGCTCCCTGGTATACACCTTCGCAAGTACCCATGGCGTTGATGGCAGCCTGGTAGCTGGTACGCATGCTTCCGGTGGAGAAGTTACCTCCGGAATAGTTGAGGAAGGCGTCGGCAGTCTTCACACCGTTGTTGCCGAAGAGTGCCTCGACGTTGCTGGCAGAGAGACGGTCGGAAGCGGTGTATATACCGATGTGGAAGTTGTCGAAACCAATTTCCTTGGCATATTTGTAGCAAGCCTGGTGGAAACCTACCACGTCGGCATTGGCATAACCGGTATCCTCGAAGTTATAGTTCAGACCATCCTGTCCGAAGAACATCATGGCGTTGACGAGGGGACGCACATACTTGTAGCCTTCGTAGCCGTTGGGGTCCTTGCTCTGCACCTTTCCAACCCATCCAGCTGCACCGCTGCCGGCGGTCCAGCTTTCGAAGAACTTAATACCGGCATAGATGTCGGTACCGTTCTTGTGGGCGCAGTCCACTGCCACTCCGGGCACGTGGAACACTCCGTGGTTCCAACTTCCGAACACCTTGGTGTAGTTCCATCCGGTGTAGGGGTCGTCGTTCCAGTTGCTGGAGGGATATCCACCCTTGATTTTACCGATACCGATGGGGATGTTCATCCAGAGGAGGCGGTTGTCCTTGGCTTTCTGGTTGATGTTCTTGGTCTGGTCGACCATTGCGCTGCGGGGACGGACGTGCGAGCGTACGAACGCCATGTCCATCATGTTGAATCCTGCAGCCTCGAACTCGGCCTGCGTGGGGACCTTGCGTCCGTTCTTCTCGGCAGTGTAGAAGAGTTCGATGAGTTCCTCACCGTACTGCGAGAGGTCGTAGACATCGGTGGATGCGGTGGGCGACATCTGTGCGAATGCGCTCATGGCAAGCATGGCAGACGCTACGGAAAGTAGACGTTTTTTCATTGATTTCTTTTTTTCTTATAATATGAAACAATAAGGTATTTATATTTTCTTTCCGGCAGCCCTCCACAGCATATGGAAGGCTGCCGGGATATAATCTCCTATATTATATATAATTATATATATTAGAAGTTAGGAGCATCTACGTCCCACCAGAGGCGTGTGCCCTGGAAGTCGTCGCCTCCGAGGGCCTCAAGTCCGGTCTCCTGCACATTCTGCTGTGCTTCGGGGTCGGTGGGAATCCAAGGACAACGGCGGATGATGTCGCCGTATTCGAGTGTACCGTCACCCTCGTCGGGATTGAGGACGGGGAAGAGTTTGGGATATCCCGTACGACGGAGTTCTGCCCAGGCCTCGGTAGAGAGGGGGAAGAGGGCAATGTACTTCTGGGTGATGATCTTCTCGAGTTTGGTCTCGATGGGGTCAGCATCGTTCCACTTCACGCCAATCTTGGTAACAGAGGGCCATACAGTACCGTCCACAGCATCAACCTGCTCGTATTCGATGGGCTCCTCACGCTCCATGTATTCCTTGACGTACTTGGTATAGAGGCGTTCGCCTACACCGTCCATCTCATACCACTGGCGGTCCTGGGGCTCGTCGAGGCTGGCATAGATGATACCCTGCTCGTAGAAGGTTTTGGCATCACCGCCCATGTTCCATCCACGGAGGGCACCCTCTGCACGGAGGAAGAGCACTTCGGATAGCTTGACGAAGTAGAGCGGAGCATTGGCCATCACCTCAGGTACGAAGGTAGAATAGCCGATGTAGCGGTTGGTGGCGAAGGTCTGTCCCTGCTCCACGAAGGTTCCGGCGCGGATACCCATCACGCGGCTCTGTGCAGGCACATTGTTGATGGTTTCGCTGTTTTTCTTCCAGAAGTACTTCATGTAGGGATGGTCGAGACTGGCCAGGAGGCTCTCGAAGGAAGCGTTCATACGGGTATCGCCCCAGCTTCCGGCAATCTCCACGAGGGGATTGGTGAAACCGCTGACAGCGGGGAACATACCCTGCTGCATTTCTTCGGCATCCACAATGCGCTGATTCTCGGCATTGCGTGTACCCTCATCGGACTGTTCGGGGTCGAGCTTGTTCACATCAATTTCGTTGGCTTCGAAAACACCGCTTGCCACAGCCTCTTCTGCCCATTTGCGTGCGGTTTCAGGCTCAACCTTCACGATGCGCATACCCATGCGGAGCTTGAGGGAGTTGGCGAGACGCCAGCAGCTTTCGATGAAACTTTCGAAGTTGCCGCTCAGACCGCCACGTCCGGTCTGGTAGTCGCAGAGCACCTCGTTCTTGATACGCTGCTGGTACCACAGAGGCTTGTTCTCGAAATACTTCAAGCAGGCCACGATGGTGTCAAGATTGTCGACAATACCGTAGTAGATGGTCTGCATGTCGTTGTATACAGAGGGATTTTCCTCGTTCATCTTGTCCTCGAGATAGGTGTAAGGACCAGAAATGTCTGCCACTTCCTGTGCAGCCACACAGTAGTAAAGGAGGTTGATGGCCTTCACCTCAGGCAGTTTGTCGATGGCGGGATGATGGAGAAGAGGCATAAGGGAGTTCTTCACCAGGGTGTAGTTGCCACGAGGACCGCCATTGAACACGTCCGTGAGGTTGTAGGTGGAGGTGAGGGTTCCGTTGGCATAGGGGAAGTCGGAGTGCGACACCACGAAGTATCCGGCATAGTTGTCGGGACCGAGGTTATACTGATACTGGTAGGCGTGTGCTCCAGGCATACCGTTTTCCTTGCCGCCACGGAGTGCATACTGTGCAGAGAGGCTGTATCCGAAGATGGGCTGGAGGTCTTCCATGGCCTGGTTTACCTCTTCCTCCACGGGCTCCTGCATGTAATCTATCTTGTCGATGTCGCCCTTGTACTGTGTAGCGTCACCCTGCGACTGGTCGACGGAAAGCTCCGCACCGGGCTCGTCATAGTCGAGACACGACTGCAGCGTAAAGCCCGCTCCGGCGAGCATCATCATATATATGATTGACTTTTTCATATTATAATATTGCTAATATTAGAAGTTTACCTTGAGATTGAAACCGAAGTTACGTGTGCTGGGGAGGTTGAACATTTCGAAACCACCCAGACCGTTCTTGCTGGAGAGCGAAACATCGGGATCCACGGGAGCATCCTTATAGAAGTAGAAGAGGTTGCGTCCGATGAATGAGAGCGACAGGTGCTTGCCCTCGCCGAAGAGGTCGCGGAAGGTGTAGCCGAAGCTGAGTTCACGGAGACGGAAGTTCGTGGCGTTGTAAACGTAGTTCGATGCATCGTTCACACCGATGGTCTCGTACCAGGTCTGTACGGGAACGAGGTCGCGGCCTTCGTTGATGAACATACCAGCCACCTGCGTACCGTCTTCCTTGGTATATAACAGATTAGGATTAGACTCTGCTGCCAGACGAGCATCAGCCGTACGCTGCGACACGCCGAGGCGGTCGAGATAGGCTTCGGTAAGGCTGATGACCTTTCCGCCGATGCGTCCGTTGATAAGGAAGAAGAGGTTGAAGTTCTTGTACGAGAAGGTATTGCTCCACGAAAGCTGGTACTTGGAGTTCATATTGCCAAGATAACGGCTGTACTTCGAACCACTCTTGGTGATGACCTTACCGCTGTTGCTGAGGTACTTGAGGTTACCGTCGAACGAAGGTGCACCGCTGCTGTTGACGTAGATATCACCGGCCTTATGGAGAAGGTCACCCTTACCTTCGGAATTCAAAATCAAGTTACCCTCATCGTCCGTATATCCATATACGTCATCGCGCCAGCGTGTATAGTCGTTGACATACATGTCGCCGTACTTCTCGCCCTTGATGTAGCGTACCTTCACGCCCTGTGCGACGCTAACGTCGATAGGCTTGTCGATACCCTTCTCGTTCTTGTAGGTTTCGAGAATCTTGTTATCGTTGTAGCTGAAGTTCACACTGGTCTTCCAACGCCATCCGTTGCCAATCTGCCAGTCGTAACCCACGGTGAGTTCCACACCCTGGTTGCGGACGCATGCACTGTTGAGAGGCGAGCTCTTACCGTTCTGTCCGCTGATTACAATGTATGCGTTGTCGAGACGGGAGTTGTAGTAGGTGACGTCGACGTTGAGGGCATTGTTGAAGAACTGGGACTCAATACCGGTCTCGAAACTCTTCATGGTCTCAGGCTTCGGGGTAAATGTATTGTATTTACTTCCCGATGCACCTCCGGTTACGGAGTTTGAACTCTGAAGGTCGAATATGGAGTTGGGGATGGAGTTACCTACCTGAGAGTAACTGATACGATACTTGAGGTAGCTTACAGGCTCACCCATCTTGAAGAGGTTTGTAAGGATGGTGTTGGCACCCACTCCGAAGTATCCGTAGTGGTCCTTTGCATCGTTTGCACCACCCACGAAGCGAGCCTGACGGAAGGCACGGTACCAGTCCATACGGTAAGAACCGTCCACATATACAGCATCCTTCCAACCAATCTGTGCGGTGAAGAGGGCGGCCTTGTCCCAGTTGCTGGACTTGCCCTTGCTTGTCACGCCGTTACCTCCGGAAGAGGGGTCGAAACGGTTGAAGACGGTGGAAAGCTCGCTGACGATACCGTTCTTGATCATATCGACGGTAGCGGTACAGTCGGTGCTTACGCTTGTTCCCTTTGTGGTATGTCCTACCCAACCTGCGGTGGCACCCACGGTCCAGTCCTCCTTGAAGGTACGGTTGTAGGAAAGGAGCCAGTCGGTGTAAATGTCGGTGGTGCTGGAGTTATAGAGCCAGTAGCGTCCGTAGTCGTTGAGGTTTGCGGGGTCCCAAGTGGTGGCACTCTTGTGGCTCTCCTTATTATATTTGTCGTAGTCGAGGTTTACACGTCCCTGGATGGCGAAGCCGAATCCGAGGTCGAGGTTGGCCTGGAAGTTACCGTAGAAGCGGTCGTCCTTCTCTTCACCCGTATTCTGGTTCATCACCCAGTAGGGGTTGTTGTGGAGAGGCGACTGGAAAATCCAGTTCTGGGAATCGCCGGTGAGGAGCACGCGTGCCATGGCAAAGCTGGTGCTTCCGGAAGGATAGTAGCGTTGGTTGCCGGTGAGCCAGCTGCCCTGCTGGCAGTAGTTCTCCTTATAGTACTGGAAGTCGACGTTGCGGGGCATGGTGTAGAGGTCGTACATGGGGTTACCCACAGTACCACCACCGATGCGGTTCTTGGTCTTCGACTGCACATAGTTGAAGTTGGCGTCCATCGTCAGACGGTTGAAGAGTTTGTAGTGCTGACGGAAGGCGAAGGTGTGGCGGTTGTACTCGTTGTTCTCGAGCAGACCACTGGCATGAGAGTTGGCGTAGCTGACGTAGCTGCGCACCTTTTCGGTACCTCCTGAGAGGCTTACACTGTTGTTGGTGGTGACACCGAGGCGGTAGAAGTCGCTGATGTCGTCGGCACCGTAGTTGCGGAGATAGATGTCGCGGGTGGGGCTGATGCCAGCCTGCTGGAGAATCTGCGCACCGGTCAGGTCAGAACCGTCGGCGTTGGGCTGGAGGTTGAGCTTGTAGATGGAAGTTTCCTTCGTCAGGTCGCCGCTGTAGGGGTTGTTGGCGATGTTGGCGGTATAGCGGGTGTTCGCTCCCGACATCTTGGCACCCCAGCTGTTGATGCTGATGCTACCGGACTGGATGAGGTTGCCCTCTTCGTCGAAGGTGGAGGGAACTACGCTGGCACCGTAGACATTCTGGATTTCGGGAGTGACGAAAGCCTTGTCCATGGTGACGTTCGAGGTGAAGTTCACATCGAGTTTGCCTTCCTTACCCTTTTTGGTGGTAATCATGAGTACACCGTTTGCAGCACGCGAACCGTAGAGTGCGGCAGCGTTGGCACCCTTCAGGACGTTGATGCTCTCGATGTCGTCAGGGTTGATCTGCGAAAGTGCGTCGCCACCTTCGGTCGAAGCCGTTGTGGCAAGGTTCATACCGTCGACCTCGCTACGGCGGGAGTTGTTCATAGGCACACCGTCGACAACGATGAGGGGGTCGTTGTTACCCTGGATGGACTTGTTACCACGGAGGAGGATTTTGGAAGCACCACCGGCACCACCGGCACCCGGGGTGATGGTAACACCCGAAATTTTACCGTCGAGACCGTTGACGAGGTTGGGGTCCTGGACCTTCATGAGGTCGTCGCTCTTGATCTGCTGCGTGGCATAGGTGAGCGAAGTGGCCTTGCGGACGATACCCATGGCGGTTACCACAGCCTCGCCAAGGATGTTGTCGTCCTCGAGGAGTACCACCTCCACGGTGGAAGTTCCGTCCCACACCACCTGCTGCGTCTTGTATCCGATGAAGCTGACGTTGAGTTTGGCACCCTTCTTCACCCCGTTGAGAGTGAAGTTACCGTCGTTGTCGACCGTCGTACCGTTGGTGGTTCCCACCACGGCGACGCTGGCACCCGTCAGAGGAAGTCCGTCAACGTCGACGACAGTTCCCCGTACGGTTGATGACTGCTGTACGATGTAATAATCGTTGGCGTATGCCGTTTGAGGCACAACCGCTCCTCCGACGAGCGCGAGTGTGCCCATCAGAAGATAAATGTTGGTTTTCTTCTTCAACATGGTTATTGTATTATGTTTTTCGTAGTTTTTTCGGCATTAAGAAAAGGACGATGCATCGCGTAAAGGTCCATAACGGCAGTAGCCATTGATTTCCACATGAAATATGCATCGCCTATATTTTTGGGCAAAGATAGGTATTTATAGGATATACGGCAAATTATAAAACCTATTTCTATATATTTTTATGCAATTTCCTTTAAAATTCTTCACAGGAACTAATATTATTGGATTTTATAAGGAAAAGGTAGCTCGAATGATTGGGTATTTTATTTTATTAATGTCCCGAAGGATAGTCCAGGGTAAAATGAACACAGGGAATTATACCTTGGGGTATTTTCATTTTTTTCCTTTGGCGCGTTCGTATC
>SFJN01000105.1 GCA_004555055.1 Bacteroidales bacterium
CTCCTACACTCTCCGCACGCAAAGCAGCAGAAAAATGGTGGGACGATAATGCTGGTGAGCCTGCATTATACAGCACAGAATTCGGGGAGGTGGAAATAAACAGGAACTCCGTCGAGAGTTCACTTGCTCATCGTTATACTTGATGCTATAACATCTTTAAAGGAAGGCTTTGAAAATGCTGTGTATTTGGGAACAATGCCTGATTTCACCCGACAGGAAGGAGTGATGAACCATTATTTTGCATACCCAATTATGTATTCTGTAGGGCAATGCAGGATGCCAACAAGAACCGTCTGTATGTTCACGAGGTGTTTGTCGCTGATGGAATAAAGAAGGGAGATACCCTTCAAACCGCAGCGTCTCAGCCTCACGGAGGTATCTCCCTATATAGGGACATTCTTGCGAATGTTCTTGAAAATGGGCAAACTTCTGAACAAGTTCAAAATAGCCAATCTTCTATATGCGAAAATAGTGAATCCGTTATTTCTGACAAAGAAAAAGCGCAAAAAAAAGCTGGAAACCAACAGGAAAGTGCTGGAAATGTCGAAAACGACGCTCCGGAGGCATCGGAGAAGTCAGACGAGCAGCGTGCGAGTCTCCGGAGGCAGAAGTCGGAGTCGCCGGTTTCAGATGCCACGCCAAAGGAGCGTGCCCTGCGTGACGCGCTGAACGATGTGCTCACCTCTGCCGGAATCGATGTCGTGACGGATGTCGAGGAAGGACAGCGTGTGCTGGATGAGGTGAATGGGAATGCGAGGATGATGGCAAAAAAAAGAGCACTTAAAACCGCCTCTCTTTCCGAAGATACGGAAAGGTCATTAACTGTCGTTTCAAGTGCTCAAGGTGCAAATATACTGAATAATCTTGATACACTGATATCATCTCTTGAAAATTCTGCTACGCAGCCTAAAACTTTTATCGGAGATGTTGCCAAAGCATTGGGTGCAATTGGCTTCGTGCAACTGGGCACTCGACGGCAATTTCGGAAGGCAGCGTACGGAGATGCGCATTGCGAAGTCGAACATCAAGGACTTCGGCGTATGGCACACCGAAAGGGAGAATGACGTTGAGATAGACATGCCTCTGCGCGAATATGCGCAAGAGGTGGAGCAGTCCATCACGAACTACCGCGACGTGCTTGCAAACGTCCCCATGACGGATGGACACCGCGCAAGGTTCGAACGTGGTCTTGCCATGCTCGAGGATGTGCGGCGACGCCTTGAAGAAGGTGGGTACAAGCCGAAGAAAGAGGATTTGAGGTATCAGAAGAATGTAGAGAATGATGCATATTCTCTTGACAATGTAGAAGAATCAACAACGCTTTCAGAAAAAAAAGATGCACATCCCACGCGGCTGCAAACATCTAATGATGCCCAGGCTGTACAAAGGGATGCACATCTTTCAGATACAAAGGTAGAAACAAATTCCGGAAATAGAGAAGAAATAAACGAAAATCGTCATTATCTCTCCGCAATAGTTTCTGAAAGAGGTGACATTACAAGAAAAGCTCCTTGGCGTTCGTTCTAATCCTTCCCAATCACAAAGTGAAATTCCGGCTACTAATCAAGGAGCTGTTGCAAAGATACGAAAAGATGCAGAAAATGCCATACGAAAAGGCAAAAAACTTCTCATGTAGAAACATAGTGATAATGTAAATCACTATGGAGCGGTATTCGAGAAGACAAAAAAGGAGTATGGTCTGACAGACTCTTTTGAGGATGCCGGATATCTGCTTCCTGTCGGAGAAAGATTGGTTGATGATGAATCTATTATAACATGGGATAAAAACATAACTCCCGAACAGAAGGCACTTCTGCGCGAACACAATTTCCGCGAATATCCAACCATTCAGGAGTTAACTGCCGCAAATAGTTGAAAACTTCAAGAATACGAAACTCATTACCAGAAAAAACGTTGAAAAACCCTACGTTAAAGGCAAAAACATTGCTCGAAGAGAGCAATTTGGTTGATGAAGGTACTGCGCTTTATGAAGACAAAGATGCAGATGATGTGTGGAAAGACCGCATCAAGTCTGCCGTACAGACCCTGCTCCACGAGGCCGTTGCCCACTACCATCCCATACCTGTCCAACACACGAACAGCCTGGTCTGCGGTATTTTTGGAAAGCGAAAGAACGGGAGAAAAATTGCACACTCCCTCTGAAACTACTCGTGAACGGCCTTCCAGACACCTGTTGATGAGCCTGTGAACCTTCAAAAATTTTGACAAGGTATTGTGTCCCTTTTAGAGCGGATTTTGGACAGTTTTTTGCTGTTTTGCTATCCAATGTTGCCAATTTCGTGCTGTCGGTATGTATTGATATCGGCAGAATTCCGCGGATTTCGCGGCAAAAAACTAAAAAAAAGCGGCGAAAAATTCAAAAAATGCCGTGTTTTAGGGCCAAAAACATCGGACTTCTTGGGCACAAACCTCCGTACTTTTGACGCAAAACCTCCGTACTTTGTGGCAAAGAAGTCCGATGTTTCCGGTTTTCCGGCCGGAAATGCCGCAAAAATCCCCCTGTTCCCGATTTTGCGATATTTGGGACCAAGGCTGGGTGTGGTGGCTTCCGTGGCCCTTCTCAGGGCGTTAACGACGGGGTTCGGGAGGCTGGAGGCATCCGGAAAACGGGCGTCGGAAAATATTGCACACTCGTCCGGTTGCTCCGAATCCGAGGCATGGTTTACGGCCTTGGATTTCATCCTTCGTTTTCTCGCCATGGCAATGATTGAGCAAGTTGACTTCGTCTTCTTCCTCCTTGCATGGCAATGATTGAGCAAGCTCATCATTGCTCATTTGGCTTAACGAAAACGTTCGTTTCGCGTGTCCGAGGCATTGGGACTGGGCAAATCCCGGTGAAGATGTGTGGTGGCTTCCTGTATCGGCGGGATAGGGTAATCCATGCTTTTTTGCATCGTTACTGGACAAATGCACCTTAAAAAGAGGGTGCAAAGTGTCGTTTTGCAGAAATCCTTTTGGAGAAAATGCGCAAAAAACGTAATTTTGCGCCAAATATGAAAATAAAAGCAGTCGTAGAGGCCCTTGAAAATTTTGCTCCTCTGCCCTTGCAGGAAGGCTATGACAATGCCGGCCTGCAATGTGGATTAACAGAGCGCAATTGTTCAGGGGCATTATTGTGTCTTGACGTCACGGAAGAAGTCATTGCGGCAGCCGCAGAAAGCGGTTGCAACCTTATCGTCAGCCACCACCCTTTGCTTTTCCGTGGCTTGAAATGCATTGCTGACGAAGGGTATGTAGAACGTTGTGTACGTCGCGCCATCCTGTCAGATGTTGCCATCTATTCTGCGCACACCAACCTCGACAATGCCTTCGGTGGCGTATGTCATGAGATGGCGCAGCGGTTGGGACTCACTGACGTGGAGTTCCTCGTCCCTTCGGCCGATGGGCGCAGTGGCAGCGGCGTTGTGGGAAACATCGCTCCAGTGCCGGCTTCGGAATTGCTCGTGAGAATGAAGGATGTTTTCGGTGCCGGCAGTGTGGCATACAGCGAAGGTCCGCAACAGACCATCCGGCGCGTGGCACTTTGTGGCGGTTCCGGTGATTTCCTTATCGATGCCGCCTGCAGGCAAGGAGCGGATTTGTTTGTCACCGGAGAGATCGGTTATCACCGTTTCTTCGGATATGGCCGGCGGATGTGGCTCGCCTCAATCGGACATTTTGAGAGTGAACGCTATACCCCACACCTTATGGAACGTATTCTGCAGGATGCCCTGCCCGGACTTCGCACCGTAGTCTATGAGGCCCCAACAAGTCCGGTCCGGTATCTATAAGGCTATGGCCCCCTGTTGACCGGGCGTATGCCTCCCCCTAAATTGTATAAACCCCTCTTATTATATATTATATGGCAAGCCGTACAAAAGAAGTTCTGCCCGCAGAGATGAGTGTGGAGCAGAAACTGAAGAACCTTTACCAGCTTCAGACAAAACTTTCGGAGATTGACAAAATCCGTACTCTCCGCGGAGAACTTCCCGCAGAAGTTCAGGACCTTGAGGACGAAATCGAGGGCCTTCACCATCGTCTGTCGAAATTCGAACAGGAGATTACCGACTTTGAGGCCGTCATTGTGGAGAAGCAGAACAGCATCCGCGAGGCCCGTGCCCTGATGGAGGAGTATCGTCAGCAGCTTGACCAGGTGAGCAATAACCGTGAATACGATACGCTGCAGAAGGAAATCGAATACCAGTCGCTCGAAATAGAATTGCTGAACAAGCAGATTCGCGACATCGACCGTCAGATTGAGACCCGCCAGTCGGACCTTGCCAAAGGCCGCAGCGTCATCAAGAAGCGTACCGATGACCTTGAGGTAAAGAAGGCCGAGCTCGACGAGATTGTCACCGAAACCCGTGCTGAAGAAGAGCGCCTTCGCGAAAAGGCACGCAGCATCGAAGTAAGCATTGAGCCCCGTCTGCTCGCTGCCTTCAAACGCATCCGCAAGAGACTGCGCAATGGTCTCGCCATTGTATACGTCAATCGTGAGGCCTGTGGCGGATGTTTCAATACGATTCCCCCCCAACGTCAGTTTGATGTCCGTTCGCACAAGAAGATCATTCCCTGCGAATTCTGCGGACGCATCCTCATCGACCCCGAGTTGGCCGGCATCAAGCCCGAACCCGTTGAGGAGCCCAAGAAGCGTAGAAGAGTAAAGAAGGAAACTCCTGCCAAGTGATGCGGACATCGGAAGTCTGAAGATGACGCCTTCATGCCGCCCGATGGGCAATGCGGACTTGTCCGATTATTGCTAAGTGGGAGGCAGATAATCCAAGGTCCTGCAAATTGGTGTGCCGGTTACAGATTACGGACAGACCGATTTGCAGGACCTGTTTTATTACCATTATGAAAATACATCTTATCGTTGTAGGCAAGACCACCGACCGCCATATGGAGGCCCTCATTGCCGACTATACCCAACGCGTGGGGCATTATGTCCCATTCAGTATGGAGGTCATTCCCGAACTCAAGAATGCCAAGTCTCTCAGTTTCGAGCAGCAGAAGGATCGCGAGGGAGAGTTGATACTGCGCAGCCTCGGTGATGGAGACTGGGTGGTGCTGCTCGATGAGGGCGGTCAGGAATTCCGTTCTGTGGACTTTGCGCGGTATGTTGACCGCCGTTGTGCCTCCGGTGCCCGCCGCCTGGTGTTTGTCGTGGGCGGTCCTTACGGCTTCTCGAAGGCTGTCTACGACCGTTCGCGCGAAAAGCTTTCGCTCTCCCGTATGACGTTCAGTCATCAGATGGTGCGGCTGTTCTTTGTCGAACAGCTTTATCGTGCCATGACCATTCTGCGTGGCGAACCCTATCATCACGAATAGCATACTGTGGCGTTCGGGACTCCGTATGAGGAAATATCGGTGCAACGGTGCTGACGGAAAGGCGCATCGTGTGATGGCATATGGCATAATGATGCAAAAAAAATTCTGGTGCTCACACCTGAGCACCAGAACCAACACAAAAACTAAACTAGACTTAACTAAACTATAAGCGTTATCATCGCGACAACTAAAGATGTTGCAAATATACGCCGTTTCGTAATTTCCACCAAACATTTTCGGTGTTTTTTTGAGAAAATTTCCAAAAATCATGATCTTTTCTCTTTTGCACGTCTTTTGAAACGTTTTCGTTCAGCCATATGAGCAGAAGCCAAACTTGTTTGGATTATGCCATGGCGATGGTGCCGGTCTTTGGCTTTGCAGTTTTTTCCTGTGGCTCGTTGTCTTCGGTGCATTCAAAAAGAAGACACGGTATCCTCTTCATGAAGATACCGTGCCTTCCTGGCGTCCGGTTTCCGTTCCGATGTAACGATATGGGTGAATCTTGCCTTATATCCTTGCAGCACGTGCTGACAGCAGTGTGTCGAGGAGGACGATGGCAGCCATGGCCTCGACTATGGGTACGGCACGAGGCACTACGCAAGGGTCGTGGCGTCCGTGGGCCTGTGACATCACGATATGGCCGTCAGTGTCAGTGGTAGGTTGTGGTTTCAGCAGGGTAGCCACAGGTTTGAAGGCTACGCGGAAACGGATATCCTCTCCGTTGCTGATGCCGCCCTGAATGCCTCCGGAATGGTTCGACAGCGTGTGTACAAGTCTGTCGTCGCCGGTCTGCCCGTCATTGTTGGGGACGAAAATGTCGTTTGTCTCCGACCCCCGGCGTGCTGCCATGGCAAATCCGTCGCCGTATTCAAAGCCTTTTGCAGCATTGATGCTCATCATTGCCGCCGCCAGCCGTGCCTGCAGTTTGTCGAAAACCGGGTCGCCCAGCCCGGCTGGACAGTGGGTGATACGGCATTCTACGATGCCGCCTACCGTGTCGCCTTCGCCTTTCACGGAGAGGATGAGCTGCTCCATCCGTGCAGCTGTTACGGAGTCGGGGCATCGAACGGCATTCTTTTCGGTCTCGGCAAGCATCTCTTCTGTCATCTCGCTTTCAAGGGCAATGTCTCCCACCTGTGCCGTCCATGCATTGATGCGTATGCCATAATGCTTCAGTGCCATTTTGGCAAAGGCTCCTGCCACTACGCGGCTTGCGGTTTCGCGTGCCGAAGCCCTACCGCCGCCGCGATGGTCGCGTATGCCATATTTAACGTTGTAGGTGTAGTCGGCATGGCTCGGCCGGAAGATATGCTTCAGATTGTCGTAATCGTTGGAATGCGGGTTGGTGTTGCGGATGAGGAAGCCGATGGGTGTGCCGGTGGTGACGCCGTCGAACACGCCGGAGAGCACCTCTACCATATCGGCTTCGTTGCGTGCGGTGGTAAGGTTGCTTTGTCCCGGACGCCTGCGGCGCATCTCGTATTGCAGGAGTTCGGTATCCACCTTCACTCCGGCAGGCATGCCGTCTATCACACCGCCGATAGCGGGACCGTGGCTTTCGCCGAAAGTGGTGAGCCGAAAGAGGTTTCCGATGGAGTTCATGCGTCTATGGGAGTTTGTGGGGAAAACCCGTTTTTTGGGGGGCAGAAAAGGGAGAGGGCAGGTAAATAAGTCGGATTTCCGGAGAGTGTCCGGTCCTGGTGTCTGCCGTCAGTTCTTTTTACAGCATCCGCCTTCGCCGTGTCCGTTACCCTGGCATCCGCACTGTGCGCCCTCGTCCTCGCCGTGGCAGCATCCGCCGTGGCATCCGGAGCATCCGCCGCCACAGCCTTCACCGGTGAGGGCATTGATGGCTTCTTTGATCTCTTCGTCGGTAGCTTCGCGGGCGGTGATGACGCGTCCTTTGAAATGCAGTGCCTTGCCGGCATAGTGTTCGTTGAGGTCCACCACCACGGTGTCGCCCTTGATTTCCGTCACCAGACCGTGGAAGCGCATACCCTCTTCGTTCACAAGCGGGATGATGCTTCCGGGATATACCGCATCTTCGGCAAACTTTCCGTTGACGAAGAATGATGCTTTGGGAACTTGAATGACATATTCCGGCAGGTAGGGACCGTAGCCCTCTTCAACGGAGAGCGTGAAATCGAATTCCTCGTTTTCCGAGAGGTCCGCGATGCGACTCTCGAAGGCGTCGAGGGCCATACCCATGTTGGTGATGAACTGGAAAGGGTATTGTTCGGGAGCCTGTTCGAGCAGTTCGTGGATGCCGGCATCGTTGTCGGCGTAAAGGTTGTACGAAACGGTGATGTATCGGTGTGTCATGTGAATGATGGTGGGTAATGAGTTCGTGATGGGGATAAGGGAGGGCAGGAGGGCTTGGCTGATGTACTGTAAGGACGGGAAAACGTGCAGTAGGAGGGGAGACTTTTCGAAAAATATTTGTCTTCCTGCTTACCGTCCGGGCGGAAGGAGAGAGCAGGGTACCCCCCCCTCATGCCAGTTGCAGTTTCAGTTTCTCTACAAGTAAGGCAACGGCTTTGTTCGCCTTGCACATATCCTGCAGTATTTCCCTCGGGGAGCGGTAGTTGTGGGTTTCCACATTTTCGTTGACCTTGAACTTGATGGTCAGCAGCGAATTGTGCAAGGCTTCGCGAAGGAATCCTGTCAGATTTTCCTTGATGGTGCCGAGATGCTTCGCCACACGTTCGTTGTCGACGGAAACTTCCACGACGAAATTGTCCATGATTTGTGGTTTCAGCATCTGTAGCCGTCCGGCTTCTGCACTCTGTTCCGGCGGGAGTTCGTTGACGAATCTCAGCCAATAATAGCGGAGTTCATCCTCGTTGAAAGGTTCTGCAAGCGTTGTTCCCAGAGATGTGGTTGAGGCGTTGGCAGCAGTTGCCGTGGCAATGTGTGTGCCAGATGCTGCCGTCTGTCCTTTCGGGGGTGTGCTTATAGAAATGGTATTGAGCCTGCGGCTCAAGGCGCTTTGCGGTGCCGGGTTGGCTTGGACTGCTACACCGACAGTGGTTTTCGGTGTCGTTACCGTGGTCCGTGGCAGCGGTATCGTGGGTGTTTGCCGTACGGTGGCTGTGGGGTGGTGCGGTGTGGTGGCAGCAGGTGTGGCCACCGGCGCGAAGATGGGGAGTAGACGTCTTATAGGGCTACGCCCCCCCGAGGCACTGTCGTCGGCGTTTTCAGACATCAGTTGCGCCACTTCGATGAGTGTGATTTCCACCAGCAGCCGTTTGTTGCGGGCTGTACGGTAGTTGATGTCGCAGTTGTTGCAGAGTTTCAAGGCCCTGTAGATGAATTTTGTGCTGCATCGCATGGCCTGTTCCTGGTAGCGTTGCTGTACGCTTTGTGCCACTTCGAGCAGTGGCAGTGTCTGTGCGTCGCGGCTGACGAGGAGGTTGCGGAAGTGGCTCGAGAGTCCGCCCATGAAGTGGTTGGCCTCAAATCCGCGGCATAGGATGTCGTTGAGTGTAAGCATCACCTGTGTGACGTCGCATTTCAAGAGGCTGTCGGTGATGTTGAAATAGTAGTCATAGTCAAGTATGTTCAGGTTTTCTATGACTTTGCTGTAGGTGATGTTTCCCTGTGTGTACGATGCAATCTGGTCGAAGATGCTGAGTGCATCGCGCATACCGCCGTCCGCTTTCTGAGCAATGACGTTGAGTGCCTCGTCCTCGCAAGCATAGCCTTCGCGCTCTGCCACGCATTTCAGATGTCCGACGATGTCCTCCACCTCCATGCGGTTGAAGTCGTAAATCTGGCATCTTGAAAGGATGGTGGGTAGGATTTTGTGTTTCTCTGTGGTGGCGAGAATGAAGATGGCATGTGCAGGCGGTTCTTCGAGAGTCTTCAGAAAGGCGTTGAATGCCGCTGCGGAGAGCATGTGCACCTCGTCGATGATGAATACCTTGTAGCGTCCGGCCTGTGGTGGAATCTGTACCTGTTCGATGAGCGTCCTGATGTCGTCGACGGAGTTGTTGGATGCCGCGTCGAGTTCGTGGATGTTCAGCGACCGCCCTTCGTTGAATGCCATGCAGCTTTCGCACTTGTCGCATGCCTCTCCGTCTTGTCCGGGACTGAGGCAGTTGATGGTTTTAGCAAAGATGCGTGCGCTGGTGGTCTTGCCCACGCCTCGAGGGCCGCAGAAGAGGTAGGCATGCGCCAGTTTCCCCGCCTTGATGGCATTCTTCAGCGTGGTGGTAAGGGCGCTTTGCCCCACTACGGCATCGAAAGTCGCCGGGCGGTATTTGCGGGCCGATACAATATAATCTGACATGTGTGATGGTTTTCGCGTCGTGCTTGGGGAAAATTTTCTTGGCAAATTTAAGGTTTTATTTTGGAAACGGCAATGTTACGTACGGCAAAAAAGGCGTTTTTTTGCAAGCAGAACATGACATTCAGTATGCGATACTTTACAAATGACATGTCAAGAAGCAATATTTGTGCTCAAATTGTTTGCTTGAAATTTACAAATGTCTAATTTTGCTGCCGAAAACAAGTCATTTGTCAAGAACGAGACCGAATTACTATGCCAAAGACAATCGCATTCACCAAAATGCATGGTTGCGGAAATTGCTACATCTACGTAGACACCACCCGCTATCCTCTGGCTTGTCCTGAGCGTGCTGCCGTGCTCTGGAGCGATGTCCACACGGGCATCGGTTCCGACGGCCTGATACTGATAGGCAAGGATGCGTCAGGAAACTTTACCATGCGCATCTTCAATGCCGACGGCTCTGAGGGACGGATGTGTGGCAACGGTGCCCGATGTGTGGGAAAGTTCATCTATGACAAGCATCTGTCGGACGCTACAGAAATCGATCTTCATACCTTGAGTGGAGTGAAGCATCTGTCGCTTCACGTCGACGCCGCCACTGATACGGTCGACCGTGTCACCGTGGATATGGGTGTCCCCGACTTGGCCGTTTCTTCGCAGTGTGCCACCGCTGACGGCTCGTTGCTTTCGCAGTCTGTCGTTGCTGTCGACGGCAAGGAGTATGTGGGCACGTTCGTATCCATGGGCAACCCGCATTTTGTAGTCTTTGTGGACGACTCCGAGCGTATCAACCTTCCTGTGGTAGGCCCCACGCTCGAACATGCCGCCGTATTTCCCGAACGTTGCAACATCGAGTTTGTCTCGGTATGCCCCGACGGTACGTTGCGTATGCGTGTATGGGAGCGTGGCAGCGGCATCACCATGGCCTGCGGTACGGGAGCCTGTGCCACCGCTGTGGCTGCCTGCCTTACAGGTCATGCCGGCCGTCACTGCCGGGTGATGATGGACGGAGGTACACTTGAAATACGTTGGTCGGAGTCCGACGGACATATCTATATGGAAGGTCCTGCAACCACTGTCTGCGAGGGTAGCATGCCTTACGAAGAATGACCCTGTGGGGTAGTAGAGAGCGAAACGCCATCGGTTTTGGAAACCGTGACGTTTCGCTCTTTCCTTTTCCGCAGCCTTTCATCCTGCTGCACACGACACATTTTCTCTGATAAATCCATATAATCACACTCATATATATTATATATCAGTTATGTTGACGCTGAACGAGAATTTTCTTCATTTGCAAGCCAATTATCTGTTTGCTGATATAGCCCATCGTGTGGCTGATTTCCAGCAGACCCATCCTGATGTGCGTCTTATCCGCCTGGGTATCGGCGACGTCACCCGTCCTCTTGCCCCCGCAGTCATTGAGGCGCTTCATCGTGCGGTCGACGAGCAGGCGCGTGCCGAAAGTTTCCGGGGTTATGGTCCGGAACAGGGATACCAGTTCCTGCGCGAGGCCATTGCCGCCAACGATTACCATGCCCGTGGCATTGAAGTCGGTGCAGACGAAATATTCATCAATGACGGTGCGAAGAGCGACACCGGCAATTTTACTGACATTTTGGGACGTGACAACACCGTGCTCGTCACCGATCCGGTATATCCTGTGTACGTTGACTCCAACACCATGTTCGGGCGTAGCATCGGTTTTGCCCCCTGTACGGTCGACAACGGTTTCGTTCCCTCACTGCCTTCGGTCGACGCGCCGGCACCTTCGCTCATATACCTTTGTTATCCCAACAATCCGACAGGAACCACGCTCAGTACGTGCGAACTGCAGCGTTGGGTTGATTATGCCCTTTCCCACAGTTCGTTGATCCTATACGATTCGGCCTACGAAGCCTACATCGCGTCGGCCGACGTTCCACATAGCATCTATGAGATTCCCGGTGCCCGTCGTTGTGCTGTGGAGTTTCGCAGTTTCTCCAAGACGGCAGGTTTCACCGGTCTTCGCTGCGGTTATACCGTAGTGCCTTCTGAGGTAGAGGTCGTTTCCAGTACGGGCCGGCGTGTACGTCTTGCCGACCTATGGCGCCGCCGTCAGTCGACGAAGTTCAACGGCACTCCATACATTGTCCAGCGTGCAGCGGAAGCCGTCTACAGTCCGGAAGGCCGGGAGCAGGTACGTTCCACTATCTCGTATTATATGGAGAATGCCCGCATCATGCGTGATGCCCTTACGGCACTCGGCATCAAGGTGTACGGCGGAAAGGACGCCCCTTATCTCTGGGTCCCCGCCCCCGAGGGCTATGATTCATGGGGCTTCTTCAACCGTCTTCTCCACGAGGCGCATGTGGTGACCACTCCTGGTGTGGGATTCGGCCCCTCGGGCGAAGGGTTCATCCGTCTCACCGCTTTCGGCAGGCGCGAGGATTGCACAGAGGCTATGGAGCGCATTGCGCGTTGTAAGACGGCGGTTCGGTAACGCCTGGTTTTGGTCAAGCAATCATGGCAATTCAAGCTTGCTTTGTTCCGTAATATGGTATAAAATCCACCCACTTATCGTCCATTCATCGGTAAAATCTTAATTTTGCAGACAGCCAGAGGCAGGAACCCTCCGCCCGGCCTGTCAAGAAACAGTCCTATCCTTTTTCATTTTAGTCTTATGAGTTCTTTAAGATTCAATGTCGTAGAGGATGCTTTCAAGAAGCGTCCTGTCCAGGTAGCCGCTCCCGAAGAGCGCCCCAGCGAGTTCTACGGAAAGTACGTCTTCAACCGTGCGAAGATGTTCAAGTATCTCCCTGCCCGCACCTATCAGAAGTATTGCAAGGTGCTCAGCGACGGCACTCCGCTTGATATGCAGACTGCCGACGAGATTGCCCAGGGCATGAAGCAGTGGGCCATGGAGATGGGGGCCACCCACGTCACCCACTGGTTCCAGCCGCTCACCGAGGGTACTGCCGAAAAGCATGACGCATTCCTTGAGCACGACTGGAAGGGTGGAATGGTAGAAGAGTTCAGTGGCAAGTTGCTTGTCCAGCAGGAGCCCGATGCCTCGAGCTTCCCCTCCGGCGGCATACGTTCCACCTTCGAAGCCCGCGGCTATTCGGCATGGGATCCCGCAAGCCCCGTATTCATCATCGGTGACACGCTGATGATTCCTACGGTCTTCATCTCCTATACCGGTGAAGCGCTCGACTACAAGGCTCCGTTGAAGAAATCCCTTGCTGCCGTCAACCGCGCTGCCACCAAGGTGTGCCGCTATTTCGACGCTTCGGTGGTCAGTGTGCGTGCCAACCTCGGTTGGGAACAGGAGTATTTCCTTGTAGACGAAGGCCTCTATGCCGCCCGTCCCGACCTGCTCCTCACCGGCCGTACGCTGATGGGGCATGAGTCGTCGAAGAACCAGCAGATGGACGACCACTATTTCGGTGCCATTCCCGAGCGTGTGGCAGAGTTCATGCGCGACCTTGAAATCCAGGCCCTGGAACTTGGCATCCCCTGCAAGACCCGTCACAATGAGGTTGCCCCCAACCAGTTCGAGCTGGCTCCCATCTTCGAGGAGTGCAACCTTGCCGTAGACCATAACATGCTCGTCATGAGCCTTATGCGCAAGGTGGCCCGCAAGCACGGTTTCCGTTGCCTGCTCCATGAGAAGCCCTTTGCCGGCATCAACGGTAGCGGCAAGCACTGCAACTGGTCGCTGACCACCGATGGAGGAACCATCCTGCATGCTCCCGGAAAGACCCCCGAGGACAACCTCCGTTTCCTCACCTTCATTGTCGAGACCCTCATGGGTGTCTACAGTCATAACGGCCTTCTCAAGGCATCCATCATGAGTGCCACGAATGCACACCGCCTTGGTGCCAACGAGGCACCTCCTGCCATTGTATCCTCCTTCCTCGGAAAGCAGATTACCGAATTCCTCGATACGGTGGAGCAGAGCACTACCGATGCCCTCGTAAACCTTGAAGGCAAGCACGGCCTGCAACTCGACATCCCGCAGATTCCTGAAATCACCATCGACAATACCGACCGCAACCGTACCTCACCCTTCGCTTTCACCGGTAACCGTTTCGAGTTCCGTGCCGTAGGATCCATGGCCAACTGTGCCTGCTCGATGATTGTACTGAACACCGCAGTGGCCGAGGCCCTCAGTTCTTTTGCCGACCGTGTGGACGCCCTGGTGGCCGAGGGTATGGAACAGATTCCTGCCATCCTTCATGTGCTCCGCGAGGACATCAAGACCTGCCGTGCCATCCGTTTCGACGGCAACGGTTACAGCGAGGAGTGGAAGGCCGAGGCTGCACGTCGCGGACTCGACTGCGAGACCAGCTGTCCTGTTATCTTCGACCGCTATCTCGACGAGGCTTCCATACAGATGTTCGAGAGCATGGGCGTGATGACCCGTGCCGAACTCAAGGCCCGCAACGAAATCAAGTGGGAGACCTACCATAAGAAGATCCAGATTGAGAGCCGTGTGCTCGGTGACCTTGTGATGAACCACATCATTCCTGTCGCCACCCGCTATCAGAGTGTCCTTGCCGACAACGTGGCGCGTCTGCGTGCCACCTTCAGCGCAGAGGAAGCCGAACAGCTTTCGGCCTACAATGTGGAACTGATACGTCGCATCAACCGTCATACCACCTTCATCACCAACGCCGTTGATGAGATGATTGAGACCCGCAAGCGTGTGAACCGCCTTACCGACGAGCGTGCCCTTGCAGTGGCCTACCATGACGAGGTGGCACCGTTCCTCGACAGCATCCGTTACCACATCGACAAGCTCGAACTCATTGTGGAGGATGACATGTGGACGCTGCCCAAGTATCGCGAACTCCTCTGGATTCGTTAATCCGCTATTGGACGGCTCTCGTTCCTTAGGGCG
Organism: Bacteroidales bacterium; assembly: GCA_004555055.1. Classification (GTDB taxonomy): domain Bacteria; phylum Bacteroidota; class Bacteroidia; order Bacteroidales; family Bacteroidaceae; genus Alloprevotella. Next base: position 14,502 of record SFJN01000105.1, read on the forward strand.
CCGTCAGTAAAAGAAACAGGCCGCCGGACAGTTTATGCTGTCCGGCGGCTTTTTGATTGATTACCTGCAGGTGTATCATCCATCGTGCGCAAGTCCCTTAATCTATGCGATGGACCGAGGGCAAGGAAATATTGCACACTCCTTCCGGAATCACCC
>SFJN01000106.1 GCA_004555055.1 Bacteroidales bacterium
AGGAGAAAACAGGTTGTAATTTACGAGTTGTAGAATATTTAATTTTGATAATGAACGGTTTAATGTTCAGTAAGGTGCATCGTCTGCGTAATTTTACGCAAAAAAATGCCTTTTTTTGTGGTGCTTTTCGGTGTGATTATTGGAAATCGAGGGGTATTTCCTCTGCAACGGCCTCGTTGAGGGGGTGATTGAGGACGTAGAAAAAGCCGTCGAGCATATCCTTGAGGCAGGTATACCGGAGTTTCCATATTGAGGAGGGGCTCATAGGTTCCTTTCCGATGTCTACGGCCTCGGGGAGCCTGATGGTCGCTGCGGTGTAGAGGATGCGGAGGAGGGCCATGGGTGCGGAATGGAGCATGTAGAAGACGGCACCCTTGCTCCGCCGCACCCGTTTGTCGCAGAAGAAGCGGCGTCCGGTGGTGTGGAGGTCGGGAATGGTGCAAATTTTGATGGGGTAATAGTGGACGTGGAGTCCGTAGCGGGATGCTTGGTGGAGGAAGACCTCCTCTTCCCCGCACGAAAGGTAGGGTGCTCCCAGTCCAAAGCGGGTGTCGAAGGCAGGGAGGCAGAGGTCGATGCGTAGGGCGATTTCGAGGCTGCAGAAATAGGTGCCGCGCGGCCGGTGATGGTATTCAAAATCGTGGTTAGCATAGGGCCGGAGGGGCTCCCCAGCCTTTGTGAAGGCCTGGAAACAGGCGATGTCGACTTCGGGATGGCTGTTGAAGGTGTGGATGATGCGTTGAACGTCGGCAAGATGGTATTGTGCATCGTCGTCAGCAATGATGGCGAGGTGTGTGGCACAGTGCTTGAGGGCATTGTTGCGGTTGGCGGAAATGCCGGTTTGTGGAAGTGGCAGCAGGGTGACGTCCGCCCGACTGCGGAGGACATCGGGGACCATGGTGAGGAAGATGTCGTCGGTATATTGGAATGACACCACATAACATATGTCCTCGTGAGGGGGCAGTAATACATTTGCCGCCTGGCGGATGCGGTCGTTCAACGTGCAGATGAGAATGGAAATGATGGGCATAGGGGGATGATGGGGGAAAAGGCGTTGTACTACTTAGAAAGGGGGGACTCGGCATAGATCATGCAAGCGCCCTGCGCTTGCTGCTCTCTGGCTTGGTGTTGCCACCTTCGCCTTGCTCTGTGACTACGTCTTCCTCCTTGAAATAGTTTTCCTTTGTTACGACTCGGGATAGTCAAAGTATACTTGGTTTCTGCTCTCACTGCTCCAGAGCTTCAATTAATCTTATATTCCATTCCTTTGGCGGTGATGAAATCGAGGATTTGTCGTGTGGGATTGATTTTCATGAGAGGAGTAGAAAGGTGGAGCTGGGTGTTGTGCTGAGGGTCGCAGAGTGTGAATGCGAGGTCGCACTGTGCGTCTGCGCCATCGGCATCGTGATCGTGGTGGGACGTCGTGCGGTGCGACGATGCCAAGAGGGTTAGGAGCTCGTTGACGTCGGTCTCTTCGAAATCGTTGACGTTGACAATGATGTTGATGGACTTGATTTTCGAAGCTTTGACATTGGCCAGGAAATCGACCTGCGTCACCGTGAGTTCGGGCTGTGGATTTCCCCATTTCCGGGACTGGACGTTGGCGGTGATGAAGAGTGAGGCGCCCTGGAGGAAATAGCCCTTGAACTTGGCCCAGCTTTCGCCAAAGAGGGTGAGCTGCCCTTTTCCGCTGAAATCCTCCATGGTGACTCTGCCAAAGGGGATTTCACGTTTTGTGATGCGTTCTTCCACCGCGGTGACTATGCCGCCAAGGAAGACCACCTGGTTCATGCGCTCTTCGAGCTGCTCGAGCTGGTCCATCTTCAGGTTGCAGATATGGTCGAGGACGAGGCGGTAGTCGTCGAGGGGATGGCCGGAGATGTAGACAGAAATAAGATCGCGTTCTTTGTTCAGACGCTCAAGGTCGCTCCAAACGTTGAAAACGGATGGCGGTTCGGGTTTTTTGATTTCTACGGCATCGAAATCGCCGAAAATGGAAGTCTCCGCCTCCCTTTTGTCGACCTGGTAGCGTTGTCCGAAGCTGACTAGCGTTTCGAGGAAGGTGACATTGCGCTCGTTGGGGACGAAGAACTGTTCGCGGCAGATGGTGCCGAAGCCGTCGAAGGCCCCAGCTTTGATGAGGCATTCGAGGTTCTTGCGGTTGCAGGTGTTGAGGTTGACGCGTTCGAAGAAGTCGTAGACATCCTTGAATTTTCCGTTTGTGGTGCGTTCCTCAATGATGCTGCGTACGGCATTTTCGCCGACACCCTTAATGCCGGAAAGTCCGAAACGGATGTTTCCGTCGGCATTGACGCTGAACTTCGACAGAGAATCGTTGACATCGGGGCCCAGGGTGCGGATGCCCATGGCATGGCTTTCTTCCATGAGTTTCTGCACCTCAGTGATGTTGTCGCTACGGCACGAGAGGAGGGCTGCCATGTACTCTGCGGGGAAATGCGCCTTGAGGTAAGCCGTCTGGTACGCCACCCAGCTGTAGCATGCGGCATGCGACTTGTTGAAGGCATAGGAGGCAAACTTCTCCCAGTCGGCCCATATACCTTCTAGCACCTTGGGGTCATGTCCATTGCGGGTGCCGCCCTCGATGAATTTCGGTTTCATCTTGGCGACGATGTCGGCCTTCTTTTTTCCCATGGCCTTTCGTAGTGCGTCGCTCTCACCCCGTGTGAAGTCCGCCAGCTGGCGGGAGAGGAGCATGACCTGCTCCTGGTAGACCGTGATGCCATACGTGTCCTTGAGGTATTTCTCCATACAGGGAATGTCGTATGTAATCTGTTCCCTGCCGTTTTTGCGGGCGATGAAGGAGGGAATCTTGTCCATGGGCCCGGGACGGTAGAGGGCGTTCATGGCAATGAGGTCTTCGAAGACGGTGGGATGGAGCTCGCGGAGGTATTTGCGCATGCCCGGCGATTCGAACTGGAAAGTCCCCACCGTCTGTCCCTCTTGATAAAGACGGTAAGTGAGCTCATCGTCGATGGGGATGTGGTCGAGATCAACATCGATGCCCTTTGAAATCTTGACATTTCTCACCGCTTCCTTCTGCTCGGAAAGGGTTTTCAGTCCGAGGAAGTCCATTTTGATGAGTCCTGTAGACTCAATGACGTGCCCGTCGTACTGTGTGACGGCGGTTTTGATGTCGGGAAAATCCGGGTCGTCAGCGGTACTTACAGGGACATGTTCGCTGATGGGGTCGCGGCAGATGATGAAGCCGCAGGCATGTATGCCGATATTGCGGACGGTGCCTTCGAGCATGCGTGCATATTTGATGGTGTTCCGCATGCGAGGGTCGGACGATGCCTCTGCCAGCTGGAGTTCCGGGGTGCACTTTATGATGTTGGTGAGGTTGGCCTTCATGCCGTCGGGGAGGCGCTCGGGGATAGCCTTGCAAAGGGCGTTAGAGGCGTCGAGGGGCAGGCGCTCTACACGAGCCACATCCTTGAGGGAATTTTTGGCGGCCATGGTTCCGTAGGTGATGATGTGTGCACAGTTTTCAACGCCGTATTTCTGCATCACCCATTGCAGTACCTTGCCACGGCCTTCGTCGTCGAAGTCGGTGTCGATATCCGGCAGCGAGATGCGGTCGGGGTTAAGGAAACGTTCGAAGAGGAGGTCATACTTCAGCGGGTCAATCTTGGTGATGCCCAAACAGTAGGCCACCACGCTGCCGGCTGCGGAACCACGCCCAGGACCCACCCACACGCCGAGCTCCTGACGTGCAGAGTTGATAAAATCCTGAACGATGAGGAAGTAGCCGGGAAAGCCCATCGTCTTCATGATATGGAGCTCGAAGCGTATGCGGTCGTTGACCTCGTCCGAGAGGGGCGCGCCATAGATGCGTTCGGCACCCTCGTAAGCCAGTTTGGCGAGGTAGTCGGCCTCGAACTTGATGCGGTAAATCTTTTCGAAACCGCCAAGTTTCTCTATCTTCTTCCTTCCTTCTTCCTCCTGCAGCGGGTTCTGCCCATTCTCGTCGCTTGTGAACTCCCGGAATAGGTCGTCTTCGGAGAATTTCTGGCGCCACTGCTCTTCTGTGCCAAAGTCGGTGGGAATGGGGAAGAAGGGCATGATGGGAGGACTCTCGATGTCGTAGATTTCCACTTTGTCGAGAATCTCCATTGTATTTGTCAGGGCTTCGGGGATATCAGCAAAGACGCTCTCCATCTCTGTGCGCGTCTTGAACCATTCCTGCTTGGAATATCGCATACGATTAGGGTCGTCGAGGTCCTTGCCTGTAGAGAGGCAGAGCAAATGGTCGTGGGCCTCTGCGTTTTCCTCGTTCACGAAATGGGCGTCGTTTGTACAGATGAGCTTTACGCCGTAACGTCGTGCCAGGGCTATGAGGTGTGGCTCCACCCTGCGCTGCTCTTCGTAGGTTTCGCGGTTGGCGAGGATTGCAGGGTCCGTTACCTGATGGCGCTGGAGCTCGATATAGAAATCGTTGCCCCAAATGCGTTTGAACCATTCCACACGATGTGCCGCAGCTTCAAGGTCGCCGTGGAGGATATGCTGTGGAATCTCACCGCCGAGACATGCCGAGGAGATGATGAGCCCTTCGTGGTAACGCTCCAGGTCGGCAAAGTCGGTGCGGGGGTGCATGTAGAACCCGTCGACCCACGACCGGCTGACCAGGCGTATGAGGTTGTGATAGCCCACCATGTTCTTTGCAAGTACTACCAAGTGCCATCCACCCATGTCGGAGCGTTGTTCCTTCAGCATTTTGTCGCCACGGCGTGCCACATACATTTCGCAGCCGAAGATTGGTTTGAAAGGTTCCTGCCCCTCCTTCTTACGGCTCTTGTTGAGCTTCTGACAGCAGTCGAAAAACTCCTTGATGCCAAACATATTGCCATGGTCGGTAATCGCCATCCCTTTCATCCCGTCCTTTGCGGCTTTCTCTACCAGCTGATTTACTGGGCTCTGGCCGTCGAGGAGTGAATAATAGGTATGGACATGAAGATGTGTGAAGTCTGTCATCGAAGATAGGTTTAATAATGAGAGGGAAAACCCGACTTAAGCTAGGCTGGAGCGCACTGCCCTTTCCTCCCGGACTGTAGTCGAGATGGGGGCGGGGCACGTCAGTTGAAAAAGTTCCAGCTGATGCCAAACCGGAACACCCGTTGGTTGGTGGGATAGTGAGGGACCATGAAATAATGGCCCGAACCGCAGTTCACATGGCTCATCATGATGTAAAAACGGCAGTTCTTAAGATGAAAATTGGCATAGACATTCACCCAAGGATAATTGCCGAGTTTCGTGCGCCAGGCTTCGTCCTGCACGGCATAAGCCCCGACCATGGGGGAGTATGCAGGAGCATAGTATTGGGTATAATATGTGACGTCCGCTCCGATTTCGGTGCGCAAGACTTTCGCTATGCGAAAGAGTAGGTAAAGATTGGACCACGCGTTGAAAAGCGGGAGCGGCAAGACCCTTTCGTCCGAGGTCTTTTGCAGTGTCAGTCGGTTTTCCCAGTTCAGAGGGCCGAGCGTAAAGTCTTGGTTCAAGGAGAGTTGCAGCAACTGTACGTTGCCTGTAGCCTGCATGGGACTTACGGCATAGCGCATGATAGCCTGCGGAGAGCTGGTGGTAGTCTGGCTGTCTGAGTCATCGGGGAGTTGCTGCAGCTGCTGCCAGAAGGTATGGTGCTGAATGGTTTCGAAGGTAGCGGTCAGCCTTGTCTTCCGCCATGCAAGCGAAGCCTCTGCCCGTGCACGGAAAACCTTCTGGAGGTCCTTGTCCCACCAGGCAACGGTGCTGTGGAAATGGCGGTAATAATATGAGGGTTCTTCGTTACGGATGAAGCCGTTGACCGCGAGCTCCAGGCTGTCCTTTCGGATGGGGATGTGGAAAGAGAAGTCGCCCTCCACGTTGAACTCGCCCCAGTCGGAGCCGGTAGTACGCATTTCGCCGAGTACGTTGTAGTGGAACATACTACCGCTTCGGCGCATCAGCTGTGCACCAAGTGTGATGTAGTTGTAGTGTGAGGCCTGCTGCCGACGTTCCTTATCGGGAAGACTGAAACTCGAGAATTCGTGCTTAGCAAACAGCCTCATGCCGGTTTTTACCCACGGACGGAAACCTTCGCTCATCTCTATCGCCAAAGTGTTTTGAACGGAGATGTAGCGTGTCATGTCGTTGATGCTGTCGCCAGGGTTTTCATAAAAACGTTCGGCGTAGAAGCCGTCGGCACTGCGGTGGTCGATGTAATAGCGGCGGTTGTGGTCAACATTTAGTGTGTGGATAAATGCCGCAACAGGCACAAAGGCACGCGTCATGGTGGAGTCGGGAACCGTTGAGGGGGCAGGCTGAGGGAGCGAGTCGGAGGAAACAAGCGGAGCGCCGGTATGGTGGGTGCTGTCTGTAAAGGCAGGACCGGACTTCACCCTCCTGTCCTCGGCGTCAATCCATTGGTAATAGCCGAGTTTGTAGCAATGCGTGAGGAACAGGCTGTTGATTTTCAAACGGTTGTAGGCATCCTGCAGCCGTACGGGCATATCGGCCGGAGCGTATTTTGTGGAATAATATTCGGGATGTGTGATGTAGGCGTCCTCCTCGAGACCTCCGTTCTCGGCGTTTTTGGTACGGTCGAGCACATAGGCACTGTGCATCTGATAACGTTCGCCGCGGTAACTGCCGAAAATCTTGGCTGCAATACTCGACTGTTGCTGTTGTTCGAAATATCCGCGGCCATAAAGGTAGTCCACTTTAAAGCCCATTCCTGCACGTTTGCCGGCATTGGTGGCAAAAAGCGCCCGCAGGCGGTCGTCGCCGTTGGTCTTGTTGCCCTGTGACATGTAGGAAAGGTTTGTGATGGGGGATTTGGTGTTGGTGTATGCACAATCTTTTACTGACTGCAGGACGTAGCTGTAGGGTTTCGCGAAAACGAACGGTTCTCCCATCATGGCATCCTGGTTGCCATTATAGATGCGGGACATACGGGGAGCACCGAGGTTGCCTGTGGTGTTGTAGGTGCCGTAGCGGCCCTCGGTGCGGTTGTCGTTTTGGAAAAGGTGGGGTATAGTGTCGGGGACAGTAGGGATTACCGTGCCGAAACGCTCGTCAATGGTCCACGTGGTAAGTCCGCGCGGTATCTGTTCCGTCGAATCTCCCTTTTGGGTATGGCCATTGCGCCCCGTATGGCCGAGTGCAGTACGCCCCGGTTGTCCCCAAGCCACGGCTACTATGAGGAATGCGGTGACCAGCAATGACGCACGCAATGTCCGTTGCGGCATCCTTGCGGCTATGGGTGCTGCAGCGCAGACTTTCGTGGCCATGGACAAAAACAATGGGTGTGTGCTATAGGGTGCTGTTACTTGTTTGCTTTTCATGAGAGGGGGTTGGAATCCGACGGTAAACAGAAGGTGGCACCATCGGGGGAAAGATACCTTGAAGGCGGATATGATGTGGGTAAGACGCGCTCTTTTATGTCTGTTATACCTGCACATGTTTTATTCCTGCATGGCCGTTCCAAGGCTCTTCATGGCGGCAGAAATGTCGTGGTCGATGGCGGTGCTGACCGGCACAAGGGGCAGGCGCAGTACGTTGTTACAGAGACCGCGATGGTGCATCATGCACTTCACTCCGGAAGGGTTGCCCTCGACAAAGGCAAGTCGGAAGATTTCGCCCAGACTGCGATGGATGTCCAATGCGGCATCGTAGCGGCCTTCGAGCGCAGCGTGTACCAACTCGCCCATCTCCTCCGCAAAGGCGTTTCCTGTGGCAGAAATCAGTCCGGAACCGCCGAGAAGCATCACTTCAATGGCAATGGCATCGTCGCCACTGATGACCTCGAAACCGTCGGGGGCCATCTCAATGATTCGCTCCACCTGCTGCAGGTTTCCGCTGGCTTCCTTGATGGCCACCACATTCTCGTAGTCTGCAGCGATGCGTACGACAGTTTCGGGAAGGAGATTTACACCTGTGCGTCCTGGAATATTATAGAGGACGATAGGGAGTGGCGAGGCTTCGGCCACCATGGCGAAATGACGGTAAAGCCCCTCTTGTGACGGCTTGTTGTAATAGGGGGCTACGATGAGCACTCCGTCGAAACCGTCAAGGTTGGCTGTGGCAAGGTATTCACACACCTGATGGGTGCTGTTCGAGCCGCATCCTAACAGAAGGGGTACGCGGCCGTCGACAGTCTCCACAAAGGTGTCCATGACCATTTCGCGCTCTTCTGTGCTTAGTGTGGGGGTTTCGGCCGTTGTGCCCAGCACACATAGATAATCCACCTGTCCTTGGTCGAGCAGGAAACGGATATGTTCGCGAAGGGCATAAAAATCGATATTGCCTTCGGGGCTGAAAGGGGTAACGACTGCCACACCGTACCCTTTGAAAATATTGGTTCTCATTGTGATTGTCTTCAGGGGGATTTCCCTACAGTAATTGTGTATGATGATAAGGTGCGTACATAAAGACGGTGATGATGCGCTTGCCTTTATGTGCTGACATTCATGTTGTTTCGTACAAAAATACGAACTGTTTCGTTTTCTGACAAGTGACGTGCGGAAAAACAGGCAAAGCCAAAGGAAGTCCGCCACGTTTTCTTCTCTCTGCTTCTAAAAATAGGGGTAAGGTCTTGTGAAAGGCATCGGTGCTGAACGGCTCTCCCCCCCCCCCCAAAAAAAAAGTGCAGGAGCCACAAATGGGTGTGACTCCTGACATTTGTCAATGGTTTTCGATGGCTGTAGAAAACGGAAGGCTTTCGTTAAACCAAATGAGCAAAACAGCGCTTGCTCAATCTTTGCCATGGCGAGAAAAGATAGGGAAGAAATTCATGCTTAAGCCTTTTCTGGCAAGTCAAGCTTCTGCCGGTAGACATCGAGCAGAGCGGTTTCAGTGATGGCTGCAATGGTGTAGTCGGCCATACTGCCCTTCATCCCCTCGTCGAGACGTTTCAGGGCATCATGGAAACTGGCAGCCTGTACCATCATATTGTGACTGGTCTTTTTTTCTTTGCCTGACTTTTCGTCAAGGGTGATGAACACTAATTTGGCTTTATACCACTTGTCGGCGCTGTCCTCGAGGGTATCAAAGATTTCGGCAAATCTTGCGCGTGTGATGTTTGTGACTTCGAACTCTCCGGAAATATAGGGCGATACTTCTTC
>SFJN01000107.1 GCA_004555055.1 Bacteroidales bacterium
CATGTGATGAGGTGAGTGAATACTATAAGAAATTCATAGATGATAAGCTTGACGTATTCTATCCAATTATTAAGATGTTCGTGGAAATGAATAGCCAGACCAAAGACATAGGAATAATTGCGTATTTTGGAGGTGGAACAAGTGTCGGCCTTTCCCACTTGTCTAAACTTTTGAGCAATGATGGATTCAGATGTATCATTGAGGGATCTAAGTTCCCGTTTGCCGGCAAACACAAGGAACACTTATTTGATTCCATTGTCTCAAAATGTTCTGGAGATTACGAAGAACTGGAAAACAGTACACGCGTTAATTCCAATATGAAACTTGTGGAATACGATGAGACTATTATATCCGCAATGGAGGAGAGGTTAAATATAAGAATTCATGGAGAAATAAATTCGACCTGTACGGTTGGAATCCTCTCTTCATAAAATAAACTTCAAGTCTATCCGTTTTTATTTCCAGTTTAGGGATGGTGATAAACTTCTCAAGTTTACAAAAATAGGAAGCTAGTCGAACAATGAGATATTTAAGCATGATAAGAAGAATCTCCCATACCAACAAAAAATATATAATACCATTTACAAATTAGGCACATATGGAAATGATATATATAAATTAGTTGACAAACGTAATGCTTTCACTCATCCCGATGCTTCTAAACAAGACGAATTGGAAAGTTTTGATGAACAAGATGTTTCACAATTTGATTCAAAATCAGGGTGAAATTTAACCCAAGCTTGTCAGCCTAAAGGCAGTTCTTATTTCTGTTCAGCTATTTACCATTTTTGCGTTTGCAATCTTTGAGCGTCTCACTTTTTCGTCTATTATCCCTTTCTCAATTTGATGCATAAGCTTCCACGTCGAACAGACATCAGTTGAAACCAACATAGAACGCCGCGCCTGCCCTTCAATGGACAAGCGCGGCGTAGAGTTATGCTTCAGGATGAGGAGGCGCAATGGTATGCACCAGACTCATCGGGGGAAATCATTCGGCGATTTCGATGGCAAAGGTATAGGAATAATCTCCGTAGGGAAGGAGGTAGGGCTTCAAGGGCCATGCTCCCCAACTGTTTTCACAACCGAGTCCCATCTGCTTGTGGGCGATGTGGACAACAGAGAGGTCGCGGGGCTTGAGGTCACCGTTATGATACTGGTGGGCCTCCTTGACGGGACTGCCGTCGATATCCTCATAAAGATAGGGGATGGTGGAGCATTCCAACGGAGCGGTACCACGGAAGGTCAGACCGAAACCGGCCGGAGTCTCCACACTCCAGGAACGGACATCGTAATGGTTGCCGCTCTCCTGCGGGCGGACATAGCCGTGCCAGTACTGGTCGGCGACACGCTGCGTGAAGTGTCCGAGGAACTGGCTGGTGTGACGGTCGACATAACTTTCGAGCGGTCCGCGGCCATAATAGTCGACATTGCTGTATGCACCGGGCATCACCAGCTGCATGCCGAAGCGGAACAGATGGGGCATCTTCTGAGGTTCCTTGGCGTGAGCGGCAAGGCTTTGGGTGACAACAAGGCGGTTTTCGGGCGTCATCACATACTGCATGGTGAGGGTGGCCTCGAGTTCGGGCATTTCATACACGGCAGTGACCGTACGGTTCTTGCCCTCGGTACCGTCCTCGAACTTCTGGAGTTTCATCACAGGATTCTTCCAAGCGGCGAAACGACGGCCGAGATCTGCGCCGGCATCATTGTCGGTCATGGCACGCCAGAAGTCGGGCATAAGGCTGTAGCCCTCCTCAAGCATGGGCTTACCGTCGACATCGATGTAGTCAATCCAACCGGTGCGGCGGTTGAAGGTCACGTTCATACGGTCGGCCTTCAGTTCCAAACACGCCAGTTGCTCGTCCTTTGCCACAGCAGCCTTGGTATCGGCAGAAGCAGAGAGGCAGCTCATGCAGGGGAAACGGTAGTCAGCGACACTGAATTCCTGCTCTGCAAGCACGTGGCCCGCAGCGAGGACAGGGTCGGAAGTAACGAGATAGCGTACCACAAGGGTGTATTCTCCATCCTGCTTTTCGGGCATTGCAAACCCGCGGAGTTTCACGGTCTGGTGTCCCTGTGCTGGCACGTTGATGCCAGTCTCTGCGCCCGATGCCACTGCGTCGCCGTTACGACGGAGCTCCCAGTGGAGCACCACATTGTCGACTGCGGCGAAGAACTGCTCGTTGAAGATGTCTACAGCACCAGCCTTGAGGTCGGGAGTGGTCCAAAGGTTCTGGTAATAGTACTTCACCTCGGCAGCAGAGGGATGGGGCGTGCGGTCGGCCGCAATGAAACCGTTGCAGTTGAAGTTGTGGTCGGAGGCGGGATAGCGCCCGAAGTCGCCACCATAGGCAAAGATTTCGTTGCCCTGTTTGCTGGTGCTCCGGATGGCCTGGTCCACGAAGTCCCAGATGAAACCACCCTGGTATTTGGGCTCTTCACGGACGAGGTCCCAATACTCCTTGAAACCTCCCATGGAGTTACCCATGGCGTGTGCATATTCGCACTGGATGAGGGGCCGGTTGGCCTTGTCGGAATGGCAATAGGAACGGCACCAGTTGACATCGGCATACATGGGGCACATGATGTCGGTGGCATACCCGTCGCCGGCACGTTCGTAATGTACGGGGCGCGAGGGATCCATCTTCTTCACCATGTCGTAGGCCTTGTCGAAGTTCTCGCCGTAGCCGGCCTCGTTGCCGAGACTCCAGATGACGACGGAAGGATGGTTTTTCTGTATGGCAACGTTGCGCTCGTTGCGCTCGAGATGCTGCATGAGGAATTCCGGACGCTTTGCAAGCGAAGCCTCATCATATCCCATACCATGGGTTTCGAGATTGGCCTCGGAAATGAGGTAGATGCCCATTTCATCGCAGAGGTCGTACCAGCGTGGATCGTTGGGATAGTGCGATGTACGGACCGCATTGATGTTGTGCTCCTTCATGATGCGGATGTCCTGCTTCATGCGGTCCACGCTGACGACATATCCCCCGTCGGGGTCGAGCTCGTGACGGTCGGTTCCCTTGAAGAGGATGGACTGGCCGTTGACGAGGAGCTGTGCATCCTTGATTTCCACCTTGCGGAATCCCACACGCTGGGTAGTGCTCTGAAGCACCTCGCCCTTTTTGCCAAGGAGTGTCACCTGCAGGGTATAGAGGTTGGGGGTTTCCGCCGTCCACTTGGCAGGGTTTTCCACATCCCATTTTGCCGTTACCCGTCCGTCGGCAGCCACGGTGAGGGTTTCTTCCTTGACAGTGCGGCCCTTGTCGTCCGTCAGTCGGAGTTCGGCACGCTGTCCTTTGGCATTCGCCGTGGAGAGCGCAATGTCGAGTGTGGCATTGCGGTAAGCGGCATCAAGGTCGGGAGTGAGGTGTATGTCGCTGATGTGCGAGGTTGGGCGGGCATAGAGATAGCATTCGCGTGCAATACCCGTAAAGCGCCAGAAGTCCTGATCCTCGAAATAGGAACCGTCGCACCAACGCATCACCTGCATGGTAATGAGGTTCTTCTGTCCGGGTTTGATGTAGCGGGTGAGGTCGAACTCAGCGGCATCCTTGGCATCTTCGGCATATCCTACCCATTGGCCGTTGACCCACACCTCGACATTCGAGGTGGCAGAACCGATGTGCATGATGACCTGATCGCCATTCCACGATGCCGGAATGTCGAAAGTTCGGCGGTAGGAACCCGTAAAGTTGTTCTTTTCCTCAACGAAAGGCGGATTGCTCTCGAACTGTGTGGCCCAGGCATAGCCGATATTCTTGTAGATGGGTTCGCCATAGCCGTTCAGTTCGAAGAGTGCGGGAACGGAAAATTCGTCCCATTCACTGTCGTCGTAGCCAACAGCCTCGAAGCCTTGAGGACGGAGGTTGTGATGACGGGCAAAATGGAACTTCCATTTTCCTTCGAGAGAGAGATAGCGTGCAGAACGTGTCTTGTCGTTTACCAAAGCCTTTTCGGCATTTTCAAAGGGAAAGAACGAAGCGTGCGAGGGGACGACAGCACCCACACGGTTCTTGTCGGCATTGAGCCAGTATTCCTTGGCGGAATTGGCATAGTTGCGGGTCTGCGCCGATGCCGCATAAGGTGCAAAGGCAGAGGCCAGCAAGAGTGAAGTGAGAATAATGGGTTTCATGATATTTGGATGTTGAAGATACGATAGATAGGCGGCAACAATAATAAAGGTTGCCTGTGACCGGTCGTTTTCACGACTTCAACGTCCGAAAAGATGACGTTTGAAGAAGGGGGAGATACGCAAGACGGCACTTGCCGCCAGACACACAGCCACCACGAGTGAGGCTCCGGCGAGGGAGACGGCAAGGTCGAGGACAAAATTGGGACGGCAAGTCTGCAACCACGGACCTACGGTAGGAATGTGGATGATGAAGAGGAAATGCAGCAGATAGATGTCGAGGGTACGCACACCGATATACTGCAATGTACGTCCGGCCCACGTCTGCCGGCTGAAGGCCGTGGCATAGTGGCGGAACACCAGTATGACCGTGGTCATCAGGCTGTACATGGCAAGGGTACGGGGCAGATTGGCCCATTGGCGTCGCAGTTCGTGCCAACGGAAATGCTCACAAAGTGCGGCAACTGCTACGGTGATGATGAGCGGCGCGAACCACCGGGCATCGAAAAGACGCTGGAAACGGTCCCAATACCGGTGTACGATATTGCCGGCAAGGAAGAAATGGCTGAAGATGATGGTCTGACTGAAACTGGACCATTGCAGCCAGTCCTGCTTCTGGTAGTGAAACCATGAGGGCATGTACCATGTAGCATATACGCACAGGGCGCAGAGCCACAGCAGGGTAATGGGAAACCACCGCAGACGCAGACGCTCCAGACGGGGCGCAAAGAAATGCTCGACGTACGCGAAAAGATAATAGATGACGAACATCTGCAGGAGGACAATGGTGAACCAGTATCCACCCTTGGTATCGTGCTGGAGCAATGAAACGGCCTTGTCCCAACTGCCACGGTGGAGCATGATGATGAAGAGGGCAAAGAATACGACCGTGGGAATGACCTGTATACGGAACTTCTTCCACAACGACCGGACCAATACCGGCAGAGACCACTGTGTACGGGAGCTGTAGGCAAAGAAACCGCTGATAAAGAAAAAAAGCGGCATACGGAAGAGCACACAAAGGCTGAGATACGACGAATCCTTGGGATTTTCGCCATATCCCATCATGCTCACATGGTATGCCACCACGAGAATCATGGTAAAGCCCCGCATGGAATCGATCCATTCCATACGAGGCTTTGCTACAGTGGGTGTTCCTGTCATCTGTTGATGGGTGCAAGGCATGGGGAACCGTGTCCGGGAAGATGGGCTTTTCCTTCTACATGGACCGAGAATTCCCCGCCTGTACCGAAGGAAAAACTTTAGAACATTTCAGAAGGATACTGTCCAGCCTCGTGAAGGGCAGCCAACTTTGCCACTACCTCGGGACGGTCCTCGGGATAGGTGACGCCGAACCACTTGCTGGTGGTGTCGAGCACCTCGCAGGTGGCAGCGCCGGTCTTGATGAGATGGTCCACCATAAGGGGGATGAAGAACTCACTCTTGAGGTTGGTCTGGTTCTTGGGATCGGCAAGGAATTCCTTGAAATACTCCTTGCTGTGCTGGAAATAGTCGGGAGTGAATCCCCAGAAGTTCATGGATACGGGGGTCGTATCGGGGATGCTTACCCACTCTTCGTTCTCGTCGAGATACTGCACCACTCCGTCGTGACGCTCAATCTTGGTGCGCTCCACCACTCCGGTAAGGAGATGTGTGGCATCGTCGGTCTCGCAGACACCACGGCTTACGGTACCGCTCTCGGAAAGGGTGTTGCCGACGCGGAAACCTACCATGGCATACTTGCCGGTAGAACCTTCGGGAAGTTCGCTGAGGAACTTGGCCATCACCTTGAAGGCATCGCGGTCATAGAAGTCGTCGCAGTTGAGGACGGCAAAAGGTTCCTTGATGATTTCCTCGCCCATCATCACGGCATGGTTCGTTCCCCAAGGCTTTGTACGGCCTTCGGGGACAGTGAATCCCTCAGGAAGAGCATCGAGAGCCTGGAAACAGAGGTCGCAGGGAACATGGCCTTCGTAGCGTGCGAGAATCTGCTCGCGGAACTGCTGTTCGAAATCGCGGCGGATGACCCAGACAATCTTGCCGAATCCGGCCTCAATGGCATCGAAGATACTGTAGTCCATGATGCTCTGTCCCTGAGGACCGAGGGTGTCTAACTGCTTGAGACCGCCATAACGGCTGCCCATGCCTGCAGCAAGGAGGAAAAGTGTTGGTTTCATAGTTGTTTTATGTTGTTGGTTGATTTGTTTCTTGAAATTTCTCACGATTCAACGCCTTCCGGAGGTGCGGATACGGAAACTCCGTGAGGGGTCGGTGGTATAGCCCTGTTGTCCGAAGCCTACGTAGAAGGTGGTGACCCCACCCCGCAACTTCTTCTTGGCACGTACCACACAACGGTAACGGACACCTTGTCCGCTACGGATGCAGGAGACGGTGGCTGTAGAGGAAATGTGTATACGGTCGTTGTCGCAGGTAACGACAGGTGCTACATTGTAGATACTGCGGCCGCTGCGGTTGTAGATATCAAGACTGATGTATGCCGTCTCGTCAGGTTCGAGACAACGGTTTCCATTGTCGTCGGTGAAGACAATGTTGCTGACTTCGAGATAGTCGGACGGATTGGTGGGTGGCGTATAGTCGTAGTCGCTGCCGCTACCGTATCCGATACTGTTGTCGTAACCGCCGCCGGCAAAGCCGTTTCCATGTCCGTAGCCATCGTCTCCATAACGGTCGAGACGGCTATTGCCCTTACGCTCCTGCTGCACCTTGGCACTGGCGACTCCGGTTGCCGCGCCTGCTACGCCGCCGACGAGAGCACCGACATTTGAACCGTGGTAACCGCCGATGATGTCGCCAATAATGGAGCCGAACATGGAGCCTACATAGGCACCAGTGGCACCACGGTTCCACTCGCTGCTGGTGGTACAGCTGCCGAGAGAAAGGAGCAGGGCCAGGAACAAAACAAGGTGTTTTCTCATGATGTTCTAGTGCTTTGGGTTGTTTGAAATCGGAAATATGTCAGGGAGGCGTTCACTGACCACATACGTATATAAAGGTCTCGCCCAAATGAGTATTGCTCATATGTGGCTATAAGTGCGGCTTCCATGCTTCCGGCAAACACACACTGCCACGGCATGCTGCAGCACAATAATGCCACAGATGCCGGACAGGACATTGCATTTGCGATGACTTTCCTCCCCCCAAAAGGGAAAAAGGGAAGAGCTTATTTAACGAGGATAACCAGGTACTTGCTCACGCTCCAGAACTTTTCGGGGTCGGTGATACGGAGCACGTACTGTCCCTTGGCGTCCTTGTCGAGACGGTAGGAGCCGGCAGGATGTGTGGTCTTCAGCGTGGCACTTTTGCTGTAAAGACGGATGACCTTGTCGATGCGGATGTCAATCTTCGTGAAATAATCCTTGTTGAAGTTTTCTTTCTGAAGCACATCACCGCTCTCAAGGATACGCTCGTTCTTCAGTTCCTTCTTGGTGCCGAAGACATAATATGCCGTATGGAGGTCCTTGTCCTGTGCACTGATGGTACGCGCACGGTTGTCGTTCTCGGCAGTGAGGTTGCCCACATTGGTCTTAAGTTCGCCAATCTGCGTTTCCTGCTCGGCAATGGTGATGTCCTTTGCCGCCAGCTGCTGACGGAGGTCTTCAATCTGTGACTGCAGTTCCTCCATCTGCGCAGTCATGGTGCTGATGGTATTCTCGAGCGTAGCCTTCAGCTGCGAATTGCTGACATTGGCCTGCTTGAGTTGCTGGCGAAGATTGTTGATGAGTTCGTTATTGAGATTGACACTCTGCTGTATGGTGCGCATATCTTCGAGGATGGCCTGCTTCTGGTTGGTTTCTCCCTTTCGGCGCTCCACATTGATTCGGCCCTGTGCCTCGTTGATTTTTCTGAATCCCTCCTGGATTTCGTTGAGGGTGCTCAGCATGTCATTGAGTTCGTTTTCTTTCTGTGTAAGGACACTCTGCAGTGAGTCTTCGGTAGTGAAGGCGTTCATTGCCTGCTCCTTCCTTGTCTCGCAGGAGAAAAGCAACATCAAGGCCGTCACAATGGCGATGAACGATGCCAATGCAAAAAGAATCTTTTTCATAGGAGGTTGGTATTAATTGTATATTCTCATTTATAATGTGGACTCACTCATAAAGAGGCTGTCCGGTAATGGGGTCTTTGGCAATGGGCTTCCGACGTTTTTCGCGTCCACCCTCGGCACCGGGCTTTCCACCGACAACGATGACGAATTCACCACGGGGCTCGGCCTCCTGGAAGTGTGCCTCCACTTCGGCAAGGGTGCCGCGAACACTTTCCTCATGGATTTTCGATATTTCGCGGCAGGCACTGCAGGGTCTGTCGGCTCCGAACACTTCGGCCATCTCGTGCAAGGCCCTGGTCACGCGATGAGGGCTTTCGTAGAAAATCATGGTGCGCTCCTCATCCTTTAGGGCAGCAAGGCGTGTGGCCCTTCCCTTCTTTTGGGGCAGGAAGCCCTCAAAACAGAAACGGTCGCAGGGAAGTCCGCTGCTGACGAGTGCAGGAACGAAAGCCGTGGCTCCGGGCAGACATTGCACCTCTACTCCCTGCGCCACGGCAGCACGTACAAGCATGAATCCGGGGTCGGAAATGCCGGGAGTACCAGCATCGCTTACCAATGCCATGGTTTCTCCGGCAGCCATACGGGCGGCAAAAGCTTCGGCGGTGGCATGTTCATTGAACTTATGGTGGCTAACCAGCCGGGCACTGATATCGTAGTGCTTGAGCAGCATGCCCGTGGTACGGGTATCTTCGGCAAGCACCACGTCAACTTCCTTCAGGATGCGCAACGCCCGGAGGGTGATATCCTCCAGATTGCCTACAGGAGTGGGGACAAGATAGAGCATTTCCGACGGGGATGATACTATTTTCAACGGTTACGCCTTAGTAAAGCAGATGTCAAGAAAACGTTTTTAGGGTGAAAATGAAAGTCACCCGACAATTTTAACACCCACTTCCAAGGC
>SFJN01000108.1 GCA_004555055.1 Bacteroidales bacterium
GTATGTTCAACAGGGCAAAGGCAAATGTGCTAAGGGCAAAAATTCTCTATGCCAACATGAAATGGGACTGGAATTATCACCCAAATTGACGCAGAACCATTTTTTTTGTAAAACTTCCTACATTCCTACATCAATTCTTCAAATATCCAATGTTTGCAGATAGTTTCGGGTGTAGGATGAAGTGTAGGATACATCAAAAGGTGTAGGATTTAGGCTATTATAGGGGGAATTTGCGCACAAAAGACTTACTTTTTCCTTATGCATCTTGCCAGAAGAAAAAGAAAAATGTAAGTTCATTGAACGTTTTCTCGCCATGGCAATGCCAACAAAAGACAGCAAAAAAGTTCGTTTCTTACTTTTTGGTGACTAAAGCTTTGGGAGGACAGTTTAGAGAACACCATATTATATATATAGGTGCAAACACCTTCATTTCTTGCGCTCGGCATAGCCTAAACTTGTTTTGTCTCTGCGCTCGCTTACCGAAATGTATTCACATTTTTCCACAAAAAATGGATTGCCCCCATCTCACGACGAAGACAATCCCTCACAGAACTTATATAGAGATGAAAAAACTATCCGGGTTCTTAAAAAGAAAATTGGTTTTCAATGTCTCTTTCTGTCTTATTGACGTTGCAAAGTTAGGAGTTTTTAACCTTTCCTCCAAACTTTTTTAAAGAAATTTTTTGAAAAAAGGCTATTTTTTTTCGTTTTCCCCCGTTTTTTTATCTGAAGCCCCCTCAAAAGGCATTTTTTTCGAGGTAGATTCCGTCCTCCCTAATGAGAATGCGATGCTCGCGATAAAGGTTTCCGACGGCTCGTTTGAAGGTTTTCTTCGAAACGCCAAAACGTTCGGCAATGGCTTCCGGTGCCGAAGCGTCTGTAAAAGGCAGGAATCCGCCACACTGCCGGAGCTCTTCAAGAAGCTCGACGGCAAAATCGCGGAAGCGTCCCTTGCCGATGCGCTGCAAGGCAATGTCCAGCCTACCGTCATCACGAACATTGACTACGGTACCGTGCAGACGTTCACCCGTGCGAGGCTCTGTGCCGATGAGTTCCGAATTGTAGACAAGACCGGCATGGCGGTTGTCGACAATCACCTTCAGCCCCATTTCCGTACGCTGCCATACAAGGAGCTCCACCTCCTTACCGCGATAGTAGGTACGCGAGGATGCGGGCTCCAGAAAACGGTCCACCTTGGCTGTGCCTACAATACGCTGTGTCTCCTTGTCGATATGAATGTAGACGATGTACGAGTTGCCCTGTTCCATCTTCCTTTTCTGCTCGCCGAAGGGAACGAAGAGGTCCTTCATGACACCCCAATCGAGGAAGGCGCCGAACTGATTTACCCAGCTCACCTCAAGGAAGGCGAAATCACCGACTACGGCCAATGGCCTTTCCAGTGTAGCGACAAGGCGTTCCTGCTGGTCAAGGTAAACGAAAACGCGGACTTTATCGCCAGGACGCATCTCGGAAGACACGTAGGTCTTAGGCATAAGGATACCGCCCAGTTCACCACCGTCGAGGTAAGCGCCGTGGTCTGTAAAGCGTTGGATGACAAGAGTGTTGTAGTTTCCGAGACTGATCATTGTTTGTGGATTTTGAAGAGGGAAGGTAAAGGGAATTTGGCGTTGTCCGGAAACATCATTCGTTTTCAGAATGAATGTCGGCGGTCTTTCCGTCAACGAGATGAATGCAACGGTCTGTCAAGGCCGCGAGTTCCGTGTCGTGGGTAACGATAACGAAGGTCTGTCCGAACTTATCGCGCAGGTCGAAGAAAAGTTGGTGGAGTTCGGACTTGTTCCGGCTGTCGAGCGAGCCCGAAGGTTCATCGGCAAAGACCACGTCGGGCCTATTCATCAGTGCCCTTGCCACAGCCACACGCTGTTTCTCGCCTCCCGAAAGCTCTGAAGGTTTGTGGGAGGCCCGTTGCGAGAGTCCCATAAAGTCGAGCAGTTCTTCGGCACGCCGGCGGTTCTCACGCTGGGAATGCCCCGCAATCATGGCGGGAATCATCACATTTTCGAGTGCCGTAAATTCCGGCAGCAACTGATGGAACTGGAAGACAAAACCGAGATGAGCATTGCGGAAACGCGAGATTTCACTTTCTGAGAGCGTGGCCACGTCTGTTCCGGCTATGTGCAGACTTCCGGAATCGGGACGGTAGAGCGTACCCAGCACCTGTAGCAAGGTGGTCTTGCCGGCACCGGAAGGACCGACAATGCTCACCACTTCACCACGTGAAATATGGAGGTCTATACCCTTCAGCACCTCTAAACTGCCGAAGGACTTTCTGATATTCTTTGCTGTAATCATGAATGTTTGCTGTTGAGGGACGCACAAAGCGTCCGAGGGTGTATGCTATGCGTTGCACTACGTCACTTCTGCTTGATGGCAATACCGGAGCGTACCTCGGCCGAAGCAGTGCCCGCGCCCAGTCTGGAAGGCACGACCACCATGACGCTGCGTGCCGAGAAATGCCGCTCAAGCTGTTCGGGAATATGGTTGTGATAGGGGTGGCGCCACGGTGTGCCCTTTTGTGCCAGAATGAACACAATCAGATGGTCGCTGCGCATACGGTTGGCCACTTCCGCAAAATCGTGCCAGGCATTGTACTCCTGGTATTCGGCTTCCACGGCATATTTGCCTTCCTGCCAGAAAGTGCGCACGGCATTGAGTGTGGCGGGGCGGCCGTAAAGCGTCACACGTGCACAAATCTGCTGCGCCAAAACACCCATGCGGTGTACCCAATGGCGGAATCCCGGGTCGTGACGTCCGCGTGGAGGCACTATGATGTGTATGCGCCGCATGGAGTACATCGGCGATACACCACGGTATACAATGACCTGCTGCGAAACGGTCGGCACCAGTTCTTCAGTGAAACGTCCGAAGAATTTTTCCGTAATGCTCTCCTTGTGATGGAGTCCTACAAGGATGTCGGTAGCCTCATGTTCGCGTGCCGCATAGGAAATGCCGGTCACGGGGTTCACACTCCAGCGGCAATAGGTGGCCATCCGCACATTGGCAGCGGCCGCAAGGCGGGCTGCGTAATCAAGGTTTTTCTGTCCCGATGTACGGCTTTCGGCATCGTCGCCGAGGATGATGCTCACGGCCGTCAGGTTTCCTGTTCCGGGCGTGCGCAGCATCAGGGCGGCATTGGTCAGAGGTACCACAGTCTTGGGATTGCTCACAGCCAGCAATATGTTGTCATGGGCCAAGTCCTGGGGCATAGTCACCTCCGTCTCCCCGGACAGCACGATGGCACGCGAAGCACGGTCAGTGGCTACGGACGAGATGATGCACGAAACCAGTATCAGGAACATAGCGGCATTGAGGACTTCATCGCCAAGCAGGCGGCTGCCGTCAGGGAGGATAATCTCGTATCCTACAAGAACAATGGCAAGGGTGGCAGCGGCACGGGCACTGCTCAAGCCGAACATCAGTTGACGCTCGGAGGCCCCCATACGGAAAAGCTTTTGGAAACACCACGAACCGAGCCACTTTCCGCCTGTACCGCAGAGTATCATCACCAAAGCCACGGTAAGCACCGTCAGATCGGTAAAGGCAGTGACATTGATGAGCATGCCCACGCCTATCAGGAAATAGGGGATGAAGAGTGCATTGCCCACAAACTCGATGTGGCTCATCAACGGACCACCGGGGGGAATCTCACGGTTGAGCACAAGGCCTACGAGGAAGGCGCCAAGAATACCCTCCATACCTACGATTTCCATCATGCCTCCACCAAGGAATACCAGGCAGAGCACAAAGATATACTGGAGGACGCTGTCGCCGTAGCGACGGAAGAAGAACCGGGCCATGGGAGGGAATGCCACAATGAGCACCACGGCAAGCCCGGCAACCTTGAGGAAGAGCATCATGGCACCCGACCATCCGTGCTCTTCGCCCTTATAGAAACCACCTACCACGGCAAGCAGGAACAGCGTGAGCGTCACGGCCACAATGGTGCCTCCTACCGCCACGTTTACGGCACGATGCTTGGAGATACCCATACGCATGACCGTAGGGTAAGTGATAAGGGTATGCGATGCATACATCGAGGCCATCAGCACCGATGCCGGCAGAATGTATCCCAACAGCCAATGGTTCATCGCCACTCCTGCTGCCATCGGTATGAGAAACGAGAGCAGACCATAGACCAATGCCTTTGTCTGCTGCTTCCTGACATCCTGGATGTTCATTTCAAGCGAAGCGAGGAACATGATATAGAGCAGACCAACCTTGCCGAAAATCTCAAACGAACTGTCACGCTCCAGCAAATGCAACCCATGGGGACCCACAACTATTCCCGCCGTTATCATACCGATAATGGAGGGTATACGCAGACGTTCAAGGAGCATCGGGGCGAAGAGTATCACGCTCAACACTACAAAGAAAATCCACGTCGGGTCGGTTATGGGCAATACAAAATGAAACATTGGTGTGGTTTTTCCGCGCAAAATTCAGTGCAAAGGAACAAAAAAAACTTCACACGTTCTACATAACTCCCTCAAAAGTTTTACTTTTGCACTCCCATTCAATCTTTTGTTTAGGCATATTCCCGCAGCACATGCACCAATGGGCTTTGCCTTATAGCCACAGAAGAAGGCATAGCGGGGAAAAGGGGTTACCTGCATTCTTCAATCCGCATCGCTGCATACCGGCATCCCATAGGGGAAGCCCATTCCTTCTTTTTCAGAAAACTTTACACACAAAAACAATATGAACATAGCTATCGTTGGCGCCAGTGGCGCTGTAGGCCAGGAATTCCTTCGCGTTCTTGCCGAGCGCAACTTCCCTATTGACGAACTTCATCTTTTCGGGTCGAGCCGTTCGGCCGGCACTGCCTATACCTTCAAGGGCAAATCGTATACCGTCAAGGAACTCAAGCATGGAACCGACGACTTCAAGGGTATCGACATTGCCTTCACATCTGCCGGTGGAGGTACCGCCCGCGACTATGCCGAGGACATCACACGCTACGGTGCGGTGATGATTGACAACTCCAGCGCCTTCCGTATGGACAAGGATGTACCTCTCGTCGTACCCGAATGCAATGCCACCGATGCCCTGGAACGCCCCAGGAACATCATTGCCAATCCCAACTGCACTACCATCATGATGGTGGTGGCACTCCAGGCTTTGGAGCAAATCTCGCACATCCGCCGCATACACGTGGCATCTTATCAGGCTGCGTCAGGTGCAGGTGCCGCTGCCATGGCCGAACTCTACGAACAATACCGTCAGATTCTTGCCGGACAGCCTGTCACAGTGGAGAAGTTCGCCCATCAGCTGGCCTTCAATGTCATTCCGCAGATTGATGTCTTCACCGACAACGGCTATACCAAGGAAGAGATGAAGATGTACAACGAGACCAAGAAAATCATGCACACCGATGCCGATGTCAGCGCCACCTGTGTGCGTGTCCCCTCTCTCCGATGCCACAGCGAGGCCATCTGGGCTGAAACCGAAGAGCCCGTCAGCGTGGAACAGTTCCACGAAGCTGTACGCAACGGCAAAGGGCTGCAACTTCAGGACGACCCCTCGAAGGGAGAATACCCCATGCCTCTTTTCCTCGAAAGCTGCGACGACGTCTATGTAGGCCGTGTACGCAAAGACCTTGCCAATCCCAACGGCATCACCTTCTGGATTGTCAGCGACCAGATCAAAAAGGGTGCAGCGCTCAATGCCGTACAGATTGCCGAATGGCTCATCGAAAACGACCCGAAATTCAGCAACAAATAAATGTCCCTATGGGTGTTCCGCACCGATATGCAGGGAGTTTTCAGCAGCCCGCACCGTCTTATTCCGTGCCCGCACCCATATAACCCGCCCACATTCACCACAAGAGGGAGAGCCTTCCTTTGAGCCCGCCGGCCGCCCACCACGGCCATTTCGGGCAGAGGGGCTTTCCCTCTTGCCGTATCCCGGACGTCTTTCTTCCCCCCCCCTCACCTTCCACATTACCTCCTGTAACCATCCTCCACAGCCATGTCTGCACGACTTTTATGGGTCGACGACGAAATCGACCTGCTTAAAGCACACTGTATCTTCCTGCAGAAACGCGGATACGAAGTGGCGACGGCCTCGAACGGACGTGACGCCATAGAACTTTGCCGCACCGAAAACTTCGACCTCGTCCTCCTCGACGAGAATATGCCCGGACTCTCCGGACTGGAAACCCTGGCAGCCATCAAAGACCTCCATCCCAACATTCCCGTGGTGATGGTCACCAAAAACGAGGCTGAGGACCTGATGGACCAGGCCATCGGAAGCAAGATTGACGACTATCTGCTCAAACCGGTCAATCCCATGCAGATTCTGCTGACGCTGAAGAAAAACATCCACCAGCGCGAAATCATGCAGGAAATCACCACCACCGGCTACAGACAGGAGTTCGGACGCATTGCCATGATGGCCGACGACGCCCAGGACTGTGAGACATGGAAAGAACTATACCGGCGCATCGTACGTTGGGAACTGCAGCTCGAAGAGACGGCCGACGAGGCGCTCTCCGACATGTTGCGGCAACAGAAGGAAGAGGCGAACCTCTCTTTCGCCAAATACATCCGGAAAAACTATGAAGGATGGATTACCGACCGCAATACGGCTCCCATGCTTTCACCGGACATCTTCAAACGCTGCGTCTTCCCCAAACTGAACGAAGGCCGCCGCGTCACGCTGCTCGTCCTCGACAACTTCCGCTACGACCAATGGCGCATCCTCTCACAGGAGCTTGCCGATGACTTCGACATCGAGGAAGACCTCTATTTCAGCATCCTCCCCACCTCCACTCAATATGCCAGGAATGCCATCTTTGCCGGCCTCATGCCGCTCGAAATCCTGCAGCAATATCCCGACCTTTGGGTTGAGGAGGAGGAAGACGAGGGGAAGAACCTCAACGAGGAATCGCTGGTGGCACAGCAGCTCAAACGTTTCCGCCGGCGCGAGACCTTCTCCTACCACAAGCTCAACGACGCCCAGGCTGCCGACCGCCTGCTTGCACAGAGCGCCCTGTTGCGGCAACACCCGCTGAATGTCATCGTCATCAACTTCATCGACATCCTCTCGCATGCCCGCACCGAGAGCCAGATGGTACGCGAACTTGCCAGCAACGAGGCTGCATACCGCTCCATCACCCAATCGTGGTTCAGACACTCCGGCATACGGGCACTCTTCCAATGCCTGAAGGAGATGGACACCGACATCATCATCACCACCGACCACGGAAGCATCAGGGTGGATACCCCAACCAAAGTGATTGGCGACCGGAACGTGAACACCAACCTGCGCTACAAGTTGGGGAAAAACCTCAACTATCCCGCCCGCGAAGTGTTCGAGGTGAAGAATCCGAAACGCTTCATGCTGCCGGCACCGAACATCTCCACCACCTACATCTTCGCCCTCGGCTCCAGATTCTTCGCCTATCCCAACAACTACAACTATTATGTGCAGTATTACCGCAATACTTTCCAGCACGGCGGAATTTCCATGGAGGAGATGATTATTCCCCTTGTCACGCTCCGGACCAAACAACGCTGAAGACCCTTCTACCGCGGGACAGTGGAAAACCGACTGTGACATTCCCCTCGGACCCACCCCGAAAAGCAACGGCTAAGGCCGGCAACCCTGCTGTAGGTTGCCGGCCTTAGCCGTATTTACAATATACTATACCGGAAAGAGGCCTCCCAGAAGAGAAGACGAAATACCCACCAATATGAATGATAATCCTGCTGCAGGTGATTGCGTAACCGTGCAACATGAATCATACAGGCTAACTCCTCCAATAATACACGCCGCTGGGCATTTTGCGGACCTCGCCGTTGATTTCCATTTCCACAAGTTCACGGTTGAGAATGTATGGCGGCAATCCCGTGGTTTTCTGCAGGTCGTAGAGCGACATGCCGTCAGACTGTCGGAGGGCTTCCACCACCTTCCTCCTTTCGGGAGTCAGACACGCTGCATCCTCCGTCTGCGCAAAAAGGTCGGCTTCGACCGGACGACGGGCATCGTCGGTGAAACGTTGCCACTCCATGACGTCAATGATGTCGTCGGCCGAAGAAATGCTTGTGGCACAGCGGCGGAAGATGAGCCGGTTGCAGCCTTCGCTGAAAGTGTCGGTAATGCGCCCGGGCACGGCCAGAACGGTACGTCCGTAGTTGTCTGCCAGACGAGCCGTGGCAAGGGCACCGCCACGTACGGCACTTTCCACCACCAGTGTGGCATCGGCCAATCCGGCAATAATGCGGTTGCGGCGCAGGAAATTCCCTGCATGGACCGCCGTGCCACTGGCGTATTCCGTCAGCACACCGCCGTGCGCTTGCATGGCCTGCGCTTCGCGTCTGTGCGAAGCAGGGTATAAGGTGTCCTGCCCATGGGCCACCACCCCTACCGTAGGCAGATGCTGTGCGAGTGCAGTGCGGTGTGCGGCAATATCGATGCCGTAGGCCAGGCCGCTCACCACCAGCAGACCGGGGATGCGCCGCCCGAGGTCGGTGAGCAGACGCTCGCAGACCCGGATGCCATAGTCCGTGGCATGCCGTGTGCCGACGACTGCCAGCACGCATCTGGCATTCAAATCGACCTGTCCGCGAAGGTAGAGGACGCTGGGGGCATCGGTGCAGCCCGTCAGACGATAAGGATAGGCTTCATCGCCGGCACAGACGATGCGGATGCCCTCCTTCGAGCAGTATGCCATCTCACGGCGGGCAAGGTCAAGAGCCCGGTTGCGGTGCTCACGAATTTGCTTTATAAGGGGTACGCGCACCGATTCCAACTCATTGGCCAGCGTCTCCTCGGGATGCATCAGCAGGTCCTCAGCACTGATTCCGGCATCATACATGCGCCGGATAGCAGCTGGGGTGAAATGGTCTATCAACGTCAGGGCAATCTTGTACAGCATATATAGGGATGTTCTATAAATTAGTCTATTATTCAATTAGGAAGTGTTCTTATGCTTGGCCACTTTTTAAGCTCTCACTTGTATCTTTCTCTCCTTTAAACACTTACATAGCCCGCTATGCGCGTGTTCGCAGGACAGAAATCTACTGCGCGATAGCTCAAAAACTGTCTCAAGCTAATTTATA
>SFJN01000109.1 GCA_004555055.1 Bacteroidales bacterium
CACCACACACAGGCGGGTATTGAACAGCACCTGCGACTCCAGCCCCTCGGGCATGTGTGTTGGCTTGAAACCCAACACCACATCCACCTCACGCTGAAGCAGCTTCTCCATGAGACGTTCAACAGAGTGGCAGACGATGTGGACACGTATTCCGGGGAAATTCTTCAGAAAATGATGGAGCGTTTCCTTGAGGAGTGGCAGAAATGTATAAGTACATCCGATATTGATATGCCCCACATTCAGATTGTTCACATCGGTGATACGGTCCTGGCATGAGGTGGCTTCGGCCAGTACACGCTGTACGGCAGGAAGGAGTTCTTCGCCGTAGTCCGTCAACTCCACACTGTGTGTGGTACGCACAAAAAGCGGTACGCCGATTTCACCCTCAAGTTGGCGAATCTGCTGCGAGAGCGTACTCTGCGTAATATACAAAGTGCGCGCAGCCTCTGAGAAACTCTTCAGTTGGGCCACACGGGCGAAGGATTGAAGTTGACGCAATTCCATTTTTATAGGGTGTGGTAAAAAGAAACGGATACGGGGAAGAGGCGGCACATGGCAACGCCATGTATCTGCATTTCCCGAACGGTTTATGTTGCAGGTACAACATTACGAATTCATGCACCAGCACATATTTTGCCTGCAAAAGTAAGAATATATATGCGTATTCCGTCGAGATGTCCAACGGAATTAACGATAACTGCTATCAGTTCCATCGATTTCAGCCATCGGAAACACCGTTTACCGTTATCAAGCATTTCAAACAAAACAACATCGCGGGGAAAGTCTGCCGGCGTAACTTTGCACCACAATTTCCAACAATCAAACAGATATTCAAAAAAAAATGTCTGACACAAGAAATTAAAATGGCCGGGCAACATATTTGAATACCTACCATCCGTAATAAAAACATACACATCATGACACCACTCAATTCCGCAAGCAACACTCCTCTGTTTTTCTGGATCACCCTGGCACTGATCATTCTCGTGGCCTATCTATGGACCGCCTGCCAGAAGTTGTACACCCTTTGCCATGGGAACAGCCATCTGACGTGCAACGGCGACACCGTCTACGTCGATGATCTGGAATGTGGCATCCCCGACATGTATTCCCCCGAAGACGAGGTTCCTGCTGAGGAGGCGTTCGTGGACAATTTAGAACTGTGGCAAATCTGCGACACATTAATGTAAGTCATGCCTACAGAAAGCCCCATTTTCCACGCCTCTCCCCATCAGCATCTGAAAGTATCCTGTATGCTGCTGCGCGATTATGCCACGCTCATGCTCGACTCCGGTGCCACCGCCCGAAGAATAGAGCAGAGCGTGAGACGCATAGCCACGGCATGGGGAATCAAGGCGGACATCAGCATTCTGCCGCAGCGTGTACTGCTGGCTTTGTGGGACAGGACCGAACAGCATTCCTATACATGCGTAGGACATAAAAGCAGCCTTGGAATAAACCTTGGCACGGTGGCACGTCTGAACCGTCTCAGCTACATCATAGAAGAGCGTCATCTCAATCCGGCGATGGCAGAATCCTGCATGAAACGCATTGCCGGCATGCCGGGTTGGGATGCGCGGCTGGTACTGCTGCTTGTATCGTGTGCCAATGCATCATTCTGCCGGCTATTCGGAGGCGACGCCAGTGCCATGGGCATTGTCTTCCTGGCCACCCTTTTAGGATTCCATATCAAACAACGTTTTCTGAAACACCACATCGACCCGAGACTGACGACATTGTTCTCCGCTTTTTCCGCTGCCGTTACCAGCACGGCGGGTTATGTATTCGGCTGCACACATACACCGGAAATTGCTGTGGGAACGAGCGTGCTTTTCCTTGTCCCGGGGATTCCCTTCGCCAACGGGGCGAGTGATATGCTCAGCCGGCACTATGTCTGTGCCCTGTCGCGTCTGACGGATGCCATGGTCACCACCTTCTGCCTCTCGACAGGCCTATGCGCTGCGCTGTATATCACGGGGTTCCAATGGTAAGGGAGGGGAGGCGGATTATGGCATACGCAGGAAGGTAACCGGCACCTGGCACTGCCTTTTTTTTGCCCTTCAAGCATTTGCAATGCCCGCTATATGTGCGCCGGTCAACCTGAAACTATCTGCACGCCAGCCCCACAAACGAGACGGTTGTCTCCAGTCAAAATTTTATACTTGTCTATGTCCTTCACTCTGTCCGATATATTTCTTGACGGTTTATTTGCCTCTATTGCCGGCATTGGCTTCGGCATCATCAGCAATCCCCGTCCACAGGTATTATGGCTCTGCGGTGTCATTGCAGCCTTGGGACATGCCGTACGTTTTGTGTTGTTGGCATATAGTGTCCCCATAGTTCCGGCGAACTTCCTCTCAGGGCTTACCATCGGCATACTGTCAGAGGCAGGCGCATTTTGGAAGAAGACGCCCAGCGAGACACTTGCCTTTCCGGCACTGTTGCCCATGATACCGGGAATGTATGCCTATGGTATTTTCCAAAACATTTTCAAAGTGCTGTCTTCTACCCATGCCCCGGGAATGTATTGCGATGTGCTCATCTATAATCTGCTGATGGCACTGCTGGTCATCCTCATGCTGGTGAGCGGGGTGCTCTTTCCAAAGATGCTGCGAGGAGTGAAAAGAGGGTAAGAGCAGACTGCAAGACCGCTTGTAGAAAAAAGACTGCAGGAAAAGGTGTTTCTGTCACACATTTCCATGTCAGCAAAACAGGAAGAGGGCCGCCTCGAACACCACTTTATAGACATAAAGAAGATTTTTCCGATGCATCCGGACAGCGGTTTTCAGCATTTTGTCGTATTTTTGCCATCAAACAGTGGCAAAGACCAGGTGCGCCCCGGCGAAACGCACAAGCATCCTGGCACTTTATGGATGCGTCATGCACCGTCTTTGGCCCTGAAGAGAAGAACAGTACGGGTACCGGAGAACGGCAGGACACCGCCGTACAGATCCCCGTTCAACAAACAAACTCCAGCCCACCCCCATAAGGAAATCCTATGCACAGCACCCGACTATACATCAACGACCGCCTCGACGCCTTTGGCGCAGAAGATGTGGAAGCCCTCATCGCAGGATTCCCGGCATGGAGACAAGCATACGTGCGGAAAATAAAAAATGCCAATGCCCGCAAGGAATCTGCCGCTGCCTTCGCCCTCCTGCACCGGGCATTGAAAAAGGATTTTGGCATTGCCGAATTCCGTTTTGCCTACCACACGCAAGGGAAGCCCCATCTGGAGTCGCACCCTGAAATCCACTTCAATCTCAGCCACTGCCGAAAGGCTGTGGCATGCGCCATCGGAAACCGCCCTGTAGGCATTGACATCGAGGTCTTGGGACGCTACAAAAGGAGTCTGGCAGAATACACGATGAACGAAGATGAAATGCGCGAAATCCTCTCCGCCGACGACACCTGCCGCAACGGATTCAGTGAGCGCGACGTCGTTTTCACCACATTCTGGACGCGTAAGGAGGCTTTTGCCAAACTCATTGGCGAAGGCATTTCCACCAATGTCCGCGACATACTTTGCGAATGCATGGACATCGCCTTCACCACGCGAGTGGAGAAGGAAAAAGGATATGTGTTGACCGTTGCAGAAAGAAAAACAACGTGATTCCATGACCACGCAACTATCCTGGCCATCTATAAAAAAACAAATCGAAATAGCTGCAACACGGCACCACCCCCCTCTTTCTCTCCCAGAGAAAGCTGAAGCCCCCACGAAAAGAGAAGGACCATGTCTGCAAAAGGGCACAAAAAAGCAACCTCTGTTTTGAGAGATTGCGACTTCGTTGTAGCGCCTACGGGATTCGAACCCGTGTGACATGCGTGAGAGGCACGTATCCTAGACCCCTAGATGAAAGCGCCGTGAAGGGATATGTGTCTGACAATTTGTAGCGCCTACGGGATTCGAACCCGTGTGACATGCGTGAGAGGCACGTATCCTAGACCCCTAGATGAAAGCGCCATTCCCTTTGGCGGAAGGAGGGGGATTCGAACCCCCGGTACGGTAACCCGTACGTCAGTTTAGCAAACTGGTGGTTTCAGCCACTCACCCATCCTTCCTTTTAAATCGACAAAAGGGAAGCGTTGTTTGTCAAACGCGGTGCAAATTTACGGTGAATCCACGAATTCCACAAGGATTTTACGTGTTTTTTTCTGAAAGCAGGGCATTTTAACCGGTTTTCAAACACCATCTGTCATCCATAGTTTGTAAAATCCGGTATTTTCACCTGTTTTCCATATGCAATGGCCGACTCGCGCGTCAGCTCGGCCAGGCAACTCCACTCCGCCGCATCATAGACATCGATATCCAATGGCAGTCCGCGCTGGAGACAATACACCAACCGACGGTCCATGGCATAGTTCATCTCGTTGTCTACCCCAAGGTGGTGTCCCTGCATCCACAAACGTCCGGCAGGAGTATGGAGCATCCTTTTCATGAATTTTTCGGCATGTTCACCATCCCGGAGCCCGTCTTCGGTCTGCACCACGGGCTGCGGATACTTCTGCACGAAACCTTTTGTACCACAGACGGTCTGCAGGCGTGAATACGGTCTGGGCGTCGTGCCGTCGAACTGTAAAAGGACGGTAGCCCCTTTTCTGGTGGAGATGAGTGCCGAGCTGACGTGTCCGAGTAGCGAATCCTCGCCTGCGGCTTGGCCTGTCATCGCCACCAGACAGTCCATGGCATCGTGGCGGTGAAAGCCAAGCAGCTGTGCTATGGGGCCAATGGCATGTGTGGGATAGGGATTTCCGCCGTGATGACAGCTCTCCTCATAAAATCCCTGCCGGCCTGGCATGGCCTGATGACTGAAGAGGTCGCGCCAATCGTGAATATACGCTCCCTCGCAATGGGTGATGATGCCCAGGGCTCCGGTTTCGGCAAGCGAGAGGGTGGCAAGGTGAAACCAGTCGTAACAGCAGTTTTCAGTCATGAAACAATGCCGGCGCGTGCGTTCTGCCACTTCCACCACGCGGTGACAATCCTCAACGGTTGTGGCGAGAGGCACCTCCACAGCGACATGCTTCCCGCACTCCATGGCCTCGATGGCTATCATGGCATGGGTATTCCAGTCGGTACAGACATATACCACGTCCACATCGGGCTGACGACAGACCTCGCGCCAGGCCTCTGTCCCGCTGAAAGTCCGCGCCAGATGCCGTCCCGAAAGGGCGAGCTGCTGGTTGGCACGCTCCACAGCCTCAGCGTCGATATCCGCCAGACAGGTGATTTCGCTCCCTTCGATATCGGCATATCGCTGCAGGGTCTTTTGGCCACGATGCCCCAGTCCTATCATGCCAATACGCACGACAGGCAGCGGTTCACAACGCAACTGATATACTGTAGCTTTCCTCATAATGTGCAAAAATAGCGAAGTTCCAAGACTCTGCGAAGCATTTTAAGGCATTTTTCCCGTCAAAACGGAAAAAGGAACGTAAATTTGCACGTATTCATCCA
Source organism: Bacteroidales bacterium (assembly GCA_004555055.1). Lineage (GTDB taxonomy): Bacteria > Bacteroidota > Bacteroidia > Bacteroidales > Bacteroidaceae > Alloprevotella. The sequence continues at coordinate 5,462 of SFJN01000109.1, forward strand.
TATTAATAATATTCACATCTCCCCTGACAATCCCTATCAACGCATAATGAACATTGTATTTCTCGATTCCCACGCATTGAATCCCGGCGACCTCTCATGGAAGCCCTTTGAAGAGTTCGGCACCCTCACCACCTATCCGCGCAGCACCTCGGAAGAGGCAGTAGTCCGCGCACAGGATGCCGATGTCATCCTCACGAACAAGGTCCGGCTCGGCGAGGAGGAATTTGCCCAACTTCCGCACCTGCGTCTGATTCTGGAGGCCGCCACAGGCTACGACAACATCGATGTGGCAGCGGCCCGCCGACATGGTGTGACGGTATGCAATGTCCCTGCCTACAGCACCCTGGCCGTTGCACAGCATGCCATGGCACTTTTGCTTGAGGTCTGCAACCAGGTGGGACATTACAGCCGCAAGATCAGCATCCCCGCCGGCGAAAGTTCCGGCACCGACACTTCGTACTGGGCCGTCAGCCCCGACTTCTGCTGCTGGGACCGTCCCGTGACGGAACTCACCGGCAAGCGCATCGCCATCGTAGGATGGGGCAACATCGGCAGCAAGGTGGCCCAACTGCTCCTTCCCCTCGAAGCCGAAGTGGTGGCCGTCACCAGCAAACCGCAGGAAGCCCTGCCCACAGGCGTCAAGAAGGTGAGCCTTGAAGAGGCTTTCGCCACCAGTTTTGCCGTTTCGCTCCATTGTCCGCTTTCCGCATCGAACCGTGCCTTCGTCAACCGCGACCTCCTTTCTGCTTCACGCCGAGGCCTGATTCTCATCAACACCGCCCGTGGCGGACTCATCAACGATGCCGATGTGGCGCAGGCCCTTGCCGACGGACAGTTGGCGGCCTACTGCACCGATGTGCTCAGCCAGGAACCTCCCTCGGCAGACCATCCCATACTCCACGCCCCGAATGTCTTCATCACGCCCCACATTGCATGGGCCAGTGCCGACGCCCGCCAACGCATCATCGACATCATGACCCGGAACTTCCAGGCATTCCTTGCCGGCAGTCCCATCAATGTGGTCAGCTGACACACGGGAACTCTGCCAGTCCCAGCCAGCCCTACTTGGGGAAACATGCTCCGGGCAGGGACTTGGCATCATTCCCGAAAGATTCATGACAAGCCATAGCCGTCCGACCAGGCCAAGCCCTCCTTAACACCTGCATTATTCATTACCAAGTCTTTATTATAATGAAACACCTTTACCTCACCGTCCTCCTCAGCCTCTGTAGCTGTCTCACCTCGTGGGGCCAGCCTTCCAACACCCCCTGCCTCCAGACAGCAACCGGCGCGAAGGTCATTGCAACGGCCGGATGCCAGCTGAGCAGTGCCTGCTATCCCTTCCGTGCGAACGAGAATGCGGAACAGGACCCGAAGACACTGACCAACCTTCCCGCTGATGCCGAGGTCTTCCATCAGAACCTCAATCCCGTGTTTCCCGGCGACTGCGTGACGCACGCCTCCATCATGTCGGCCGACCTGGTGGAATACTTCATCGGAAACACCATCACCAAGGTACAGACCATCGTGCCAAAAGGCAGCAAGAAGGTGAAACTGTGGATTGCCGATGCCGACCATATCGGCACGCCGCTCTACAGCAAATACGTCACCTGCGAACGCGACAAGGTGGTGGAACTTCCCTGCGACCTCAAGATTGAAAAGGCTTTCAACCTGCTGGTGGCCATCACCATGGAATACGAAGAGAAGTCAAACTGCTGGGCTCCCATTGTTCCCTGCAACCGCTACAGTGCCTGGTTCCTTGAGGACACTTCGACCGGCATCATCGGCTTCCTCGACTATACGACCATGCGCGCCCAGCTCTACGGCGACGAGAACCTCTGCTACGGCTACTTCTTCAACTGCATCACCGAAGGCGAAGGCGGATTCCGCGACTACGAGATCAAGGTCGAAGGCGTCAGCCATACGCGCGCGTTTATAGGAGAGGCGTCGGATTTCAGCATCGGTGTCACAAACTACGGCACCAAGAAGATTGCCACTGCCAAGTTCCTGGCCAAGATGGGCGATGCCGAACAGGTGATAGAGCACGAGCAAGCCATCAAGTTCCTCTACTACGCCAACATCAAGTCGCAACTCTCCACCCCCACCACCCCAGTCCGCGTGCCGCTGAGCGTAGAACTGATTGAGGTTGGCGGCGAGAGCATCAGCGACAGCAACTGCTCCGAAGACGGGTCCATCACCGCCGTCGACCCCAAACTTTCCGTACGCCGCAACACCGTCATGGAGGAATTCACCGGCACATGGTGCGGATGGTGTCCCCGAGGCGCACGTGCCATCGAACTTCTCACTGAGAAATATCCCGACACCTTCATCCCCATTGCCATCCACGGCAATGACGAGTTCTCCGTCAGCGAATTCGACACCCACATCGCCAGGTACAGCAAAGGCTTCCCATCGAGCACCGTCAACCGCCTCACCTTCGGCGACCCCTACACCGGCAGCACGGAACACGGCGGCGGCAACCTGGGCATCGCCAAGGACCTTGCCTATGTATCGAAACTCCCCTGCGAGGCCTCCCTTACGCTGAAGGATGCCACCCTCGATGCCGATGCCCGCGAAATCACCTTCACCACCGACGTTTGCTTCAGCATCGACTCCAAGACTGCACCCTATGCCTACGGATTCGTCCTCACCGAAGACGGACTTTCGGGTGTTCAGAGCAACTACTACTGCATCAACTATCAGGACAACCCCGAAGCGGTGCCTGCCGACCTCCGCGATTTCGTCAGCAAGACATCGAAGTTCAAGATGGACATGAACCACGTGGCACGTTACTGCAACGGTATAGACGGTCTCTCCGATTGCATCGACGCTCCCATCGTCAAGGGTGAGACGCAGACAAAAACCTTCAGCATCGACATTCCATCGAATGTAACGAAACCTGAAAACCTGACCCTCGTCGTCCTTCTGCTTGATAGCGACAGCGGCGAAATCCTCAACGCCGCCCGCATCGTTCCCAGCATCACCGACGGCATCGCCGCCACCACCGCCGACCGTCCCCAGGTTTCCGCTGCCGACGGGCTTGTTGCCATCAGCCGCTTCAACGGACACGTCAGCATCTACAATGCCGCCGGACAGAAGGTTGCCGACACCATGGTCAACAATTCGGCCGTATTCAACCTTGAAAAAGGATGCTACGTCATCCGCACCTCCAACACCGAAGGCGTAGACACCCTTAAGGTGACGCTCTGACATTGCCCCGCAGGGGGTATCCCCCTACCACATTCCACCACAAAGCCCCGTCTGCTGCAGCACTGGGACTTTGTGGCGGTTAATCCCCTACCCTTTTCATTGCGATTAATTCGACATTACATTGAAGTTCGTAATAAGATATGAAACACGATTTTCCAATCAGCAAGCGCTTTCTGTGGTTCAACAGAATCGGATTCCTTGCAATCTATGCGTTATTCGTCTTCCTCTCCTTTATGTTCCGGGGAAGTGACAACCACGTCTACGACATTGTGTTCCTCCTATTCTTCTATTCGAGTTTCTACTATATATCTGTCGGCCGTATGAAACTTCAGATAGCGGGGAAAGAGTTGCATTACAAGCCCTATAACAGACTCGTATTCCG
>SFJN01000002.1 GCA_004555055.1 Bacteroidales bacterium
TTGAGCTTTCAACGTTTAAGGTATCGGCTTCGGGGAGGACACAGGGGGTAAGCCCTGCATATGGAGGCGTAGGTATGGTGCCTCCGGTGTTCTTCACATCTGATGTGGCGTAATGCAGATCCATATCACGATGGTACCTTGCCAAAATCTTGGCCCAGCGTACAACAACAAAAAAAAGACGTGGTTACGTCTGTTGCCCGTTCCCTCTCTCTAACGCTCTTCCATTGCCCAATTCTATCGAACAGAAAACGTTCAAGACATGACTTTTGAATTTGGAAGATTTCAGAGAGTCTCAAACACAGCGTCAAGTAAACGCCTTTGTTTATGTCTTTGGACTACCTTTCCCACCCATAGCCCGCTTCATGCAGCATTCTCACATACGATTCAACCACACTCGGCACGGCGCAGGCAACCTTGTCTTTGCAACCCTGAAGAACACGTCCCACCGGGTTCATCTTCTGACACAAGGTTATTCTGTAGTCCATTGCAAATTTAAGAAAGAATATGGGAATTGGAATGTAAAACAAAGGAAAATTATGCAAAAAAAGTGAGTTTCCTCAATTTTTTCGACGGATTTATGTATCCATGGGGCGGAAAACAGGCGTTTCATTGACATCATTTGTACGGAAGGACGTGGATTTTCCCCGGCGGAGCAAAGTTGTCATGGGACGAGACGCCCCTAAGGAGCATGAGGAGGAAAGGAAAGCACGAGAAGGAAAGAATAGCAAAGAGAGGAACACAAACGAAAACTCCCCCCTCCACGAATTGGAATCGCGAAGAGGGGAGTTGAAAAAGGGATTATCAGACTGCCCTAAGTTCCGGTGTGTGGAACCGTAGCAGAAGGACAAGTCCGACTAATCGTTCTTGGGAGCAGGCAGATACCAGTTGTTCTTGTCGGAAAGGAAATCGAAGAGGGTTGCGTTTTTCTTCTCCGGTTCCTCGTAGGGTGCGAGGTTGGAGTCGCGGCGGCTGATGAGCCATGCCAACCATGTGGTACCGTCCAGACCGGCATTGTTGCGGTGTGTGGCAATACGCATGAGGTCGTAGTAACGGTTTCCTTCGAAAGCGAGGTCAAGTGCCATTTCGTCGGCGATGAGGGTCTCGACGGCGGCGATTTCAGCCTCCGAAGGTCCGTAGTAGGAATAGCCCTCAAACATTTCCTGATAATCGTACTTGATCTTCTGTCCGTAGAGTTCCATGGTCTTCTTGGTCACTTCCGACGTCTCGGCCTCCACGGTTTCAATCAGCATGCGTTCATCGCTGATGGTCTGTCCGGATCGTTCATACTCCTGCTCGATACGCTGTGCCACCATATTCTCGTAGGTGTAGACGGTGTCCATGTCGGTGAAGTATCCGCATCCGGCACGGTGAATACCGTAGGCGGGCTTGGAGGTGAAGTTCTTGAAGTCGAGCCATTCGACGTTTTCGGCACGCTTGAGTTCGTTGAGGTCGATGCAGTTGGCACCACCCTGGTTGTTCGATGCGCTGTCGGCCACAACCCTGTAATGCATGGTCACCTTCCCGGGAACCTGGTTCTCGCCCATCGCCACCCAAGAGGTATCGGCCTCGACCACCATATTTCCGATTTCGGGCATGTTGTTGGGATAGAGACCGTCGCGGAGTATGGCAAAGGCGTGGCGGGGGAATCCGGCACGGTTCACAGCCTCGGCATACTTCAGATAAATCTGACGTGTGGTGTAGACGGGGATGAGATAACGGAAGTCGAAGAGACGTGTGTCGGTGACATCCTTGCTGTCGCCGTTGGTGGAGCAGAACTTGTTGATGAAGCGCAGACGTCCTACGTCGGTACGCACGCGGGGAGCGGACTCGTCGAGTCGGAGGTCCTGATAACCGTCTTCAAGATATTCCACACCGTTGTAACGGCTGTCGTCGAGGGGGTCTTCGACGTTGTAAACGAGCGGCTGTGCCTCGTTCAGCGCGATGTAGCTTGGCGAGGGCTCCAACTGGCGGCTCTTGTAGTTGGCCGTCACGTTGATTTCGCCCGATGTGGTGACTACGTCCTGCTCGTTTCCTTCGTCATCGGTTCCGGTACTCGTTTCGGTAGAAACACCTGATGAGGGGTCGAAACCGTAGATTTGGGGAATGCGTGTAAGCACCTTTCCGAAGAAGGAGTTGGCAGCCGAAGGAACGGCGGTGACGATGTTGGTGACCATCTGGTACTGGTCGCCCCAACTGCTGGAACTGGTGTAGTAGTCGACCTGGTCGCCGCGCTGCATCTTAAAGATGGTAGCACCATAATCGGGGTAGTCGGCGCAGTAGCGGTCGAGATAGCGGTGGAAGTGGTATGCCGCCTTCTCGTAGTCCTGCCTGTCGCGTCCGCGGAGGAGGTAGAGGTCACCGTAGATGACGTCGGCGTTGAAGGTCAGCCTTTGATGGCTGAATTCCTCGGCACCGGTTTTGAACACACCGTAGTTGATGTATCCGAGTGCCTCGGAATAGTTGTAAGCCTGTGCGAGGGGCTGTCCCTCGGCACCCTCAAGGAGTTCGAGGAGGTTGTCGGGAGTAGCCCATCCCTCGGGCGGATTGTTTTCCCATCCCGTACCCGCGCTCTGCACGGGTTTGGTGATGAAGGGTACGCGTCCGTAGTTCTGCACGAGCTGCATATAGGTCCATGCACGTACGAGTTCCACCTGTGCGAGTTCGCGACGCATGAAGTAGGAGTTGTTCTTCATGGCCATGGAGTCGACCTTTGCGAGGTAGTAGTTGCACTGGTTGATGACCTTATAGTAAGCAGCGCGGTTGAGGAGCTGGTTTTCTCCGTCTTCGAGGTTGGTGAAGTTAGCGATTGCAGAAACGGAGTCTGAAACATATTCGGTGGGAGCCACGAGGTCGCCACGGAGTTCTCCGAGCAGGATGTTCTGTTCCACCATGCCCTGCAGTCCGGAAAGGATTCCGAGATAGAAGTTTACGGTGTCCTTGCCGTTGAACTCGGTGGCGTAGCGGTCGAGATCGGGCGTAAGCATATCCTCGCACGATGTGGTGACAGTGCCCAGGCCGAGAATGGCAAGACCGAGTGTTAGAATTGACTTTTTCATTTTTTCACAACGTGTTTAGAGGTTGATGGTAAGTCCGAGGTTGAAGTTCCGGCTTACAGGCAGCATACCTGTGTCGATGCCCTGGTAGAGTACGGAGTTTCCGCAGGAGACTTCAGGATCCTGTCCGAGATACTTGGTGATGGTCACCAGGTTGTTGGCCTCGCCCCATACGGAGAGTCCCTGCAGCCAAGAGAGCGAGAGGGGCACCTTGTATGTGAGGCGTACACGCTTGAGCTTGAGGTACGATCCGTCCTCGATCCAGCGGTCGGAGAAGCGTTCGTTGTTGACCCAGTATTCGGAGTCGGCACTCATGGTACGCGGCATGTCGGTCTGCTGTCCCTCATACTTCCAGCGGTTCACCACAGCGGTGCTCTGGTTCCAGATGTTGTTGGCGCTTTCCATCTGCATGCGCTGGTAGTTGTAGACATCGTTTCCGAGCGAATACTTGAAGGTGACGTCGAGTGTGAGGTCCTTCCAGGTGAGTGAGGTGTAGATGTTACCGTAGATGTCGGGGTTGGGGTCACCGATTACCACCTTGTCGGCCTCGGAAATCCATCCGTCGCCGTTCTGGTCGACGAAGCGCACGTCGCCGGCACGGAAGTCGCGGCTGGGCTGGCTGGAGAGTCCGGTAGGATACTTCAGGCCTTCCTTCTGAGCCTCTTCGGTAGTGGCGTAAACACCGTTGGTCTGGTAGCCGTAGAATACTCCGGCTGCATGTCCTACAGCTGTGAGGATGTTGTCCTGTCCGTAGATGCTGGAGGTGTAGCCGACGATGGTCTGCTTGCTGCTTTCGATGCGCTGTCCTGCAGCGTCGAGCTTATAGGTCTCGATGCGGTTGTTGCGCGTGTCAGGGAGTTTGCTGATTTCGTTGGTGTAGTGTCCGACGGTAGCGCCGAGCTGCCACTGCCAGTTCTTGGTGGAGATGAGGTGGGCGTTGATGCTGGCGTTGTAACCCCAGTTCTTGAGTTCACCGTCGTTGGTCCACATCTGTGAGAGTCCGGTGATGTCGCTCACGGTCTTGCGCACGAGGAGGTCGGTGGTACGTGAGTTGAAGTACTCGAATCCGACGGAGAGCCGGTTGCGGAGCATGTTCATCTGCAGTGCCACGTTTGCGCGGTGGTTGGTCTCCCACTGGATGGCGGGGTTCTCGATGTTGGCGAGCTCGAGGGCGGTAGCCATGTCGAGGAACTTGACGTTGTTGAAGTAGGTACGTGCAGCGTAGTAGTCGATGTTGTCGTTACCGGACATTTCGTAACCGGCTGTAATCTGGAGGAAGTTAATCCAGTCGGCGTTGAACCATTCTTCGTTGCTCATTACCCATCCAGCCTGGATGCTGGGGAACATTCCCCAGGGCACTCCTGCCACCTTGATGCCACCTTCGGCTTCCTTACCGAAACGGCTGCTGGCCTCGGCAGAGAGGATGAACTTGGCGAAGTAGCGGTTCTTGAAGTTGTAGTCGGCGTTGAGGTAGTATGAGAGGTTCGTCCAGCGGTCGTTGACACCACCGTAGGAGAGGTACTGGAGCGAGTAGGAGAGGTTCGGCATCTTGTCGTTGGAGTTGTTGCATCCGCGGACGTTGGAGCTGGTGTAGCTGTAGTTAGCGATGCGGAAACCTCCGAAGAGGTCGATGTTGTGTGCGCCGAAGTTGCGGTTCCAGTCCACGCGGAAGTCATTGAAGAGCGTGGTTTCCTTTCCGAACTGCGATGCGATGACGCTCTGTACTACACCGAGGTTCTCGACCACCTTGTTGGGCGTACCTGCCGAAGGCATGAAGTACTTTTCGTTGCTGCGGTTGAGGACGTAGCTGAAGCGGTCGGTGATGGTGATGTACTTGTTGGGCTTGTACTTGGGCTGGATATTGAGGAGGAACTGTGTCTGCTCCTGGTAGTTCTTGTTGTCGCCCTGTCCGTTCTGGAGGATCCAGAAGGGGTTGGCAAGACCTTCGTATCCGAAAGCACTGGCAAAGAGGAAGGGGTTGTTGCTGTCGCTGTAGTTCATACCGGCATAGGTCTTGTCGGTATGTTCGAGCGAGAGCTGGTTGTTGCCGTTGTACTTGACGTAGTAGGTAAAGGGGTCGATGAAGGGTGCCTGGATGAGTCCGAGGACGTTGGGCGAGGAGATGTTCTTCTGTGCGTAGCTTTCTGCCCATCCGTTGTCGCGGAGGTTGTATGCGTTGCGCACATATCCCATGTCGATGCTTGCGGTGAATCCCTTCCAGAGGTTGACGTCGGTGTTGAAGCGGATGTTCAGACGGTTGAAGTCGTTCTGCTTCGCCGTGGCGTCGGCCTGTGCATAACCGAGCGAGAGGTTGTACATGGCGACGTCGTCACCACCCTGCACGCCCACGCGGTAGTTCTGGGTGAAGCTTTCCTTGTAGAGGTCGCTCTGCCAGTCGGTATCGTTGTGATACTGCTTGTAGTAGAGGTAGTTGGGGTCCTCGTTGAGGAAGGGAATGGTGAGTCGCGAGCCGAGGTCGTTCTGCTGCGCGTACTTGGTGGTACCGAGGAACTCGGTGAGGTAGTTGCGGTACTGTGCGGCGTTCATCACGTCCATGGTGGCCGGTGCGAGTTCGTAGCCACCCCATGCGCGGATGTTGATGCGTGTGGCCATGGAGTGTCCGCGCTTGGTGGTGATACGGATGACGCCGTTGGCACCTTCGGCACCGTAGAGTGCGAGTCCGTTACGGAGCACCTCGACGTTCTCGATGTCTTCAGGGTCGATGAGGTTGAAGATGTTGTTGAAGAATCCGTCGTGGATGCTGGCACGGTCGTACTGCATATCCCAGATGACACCGTCGACCACCACGAGGGGCTGTGCGTTGGTGTTGAGGGAGTTGAGACCGTTGACGAGCATGAGTGCTCCCTGTGCGGGCAGTCCGCCACGGTTGATGGTGCGCACGGCAGCGTTGAGCTGGTTGTCGAGCTCACTCTCCATGGAGATGGCGGATGGAGTGTCGAATGTGGCCTCGGCGGTGTTGAGGAGTTTCACTCCGTCGGCGTAGAGAGGCTTGAAGTGGGTGGAATAGACGTAAGCGTCGGGCGCCTTCGTGCCGCGGAGTCCCACCTGCACGGCGTTGTAGCCTTCGGTGGCGACGTAGAGTGCGGTGACGTGCTCGGGCACGCTGACGGTGTATTCACCCTTTTCGTCGGTCATTGCGGTGTAGCGCTTGTCGCCGAGAGCCTGCACGCGTACGCCGGAGAGGGGCTGTCTGGAACCGGCATCGTAGACGGTTCCGCGGACTTCCTTCATGACGTACTGTGGAAGGTTGGCCTTCTTGGCGGGCTGTGCCGCAGGTGCGGTCTGTGCCTCGTCGGGAGTCACGTCGTCCTGGGCAAAAGCCTGTCCGGCGCCGAAGAGCATAAAGAGGCTGATACCGGCACGCAGTGCGGCCTGCTGTATCATGAGGTAGCGGTTATCTGTCTTCATAGTATCTGATTATTCGGCGCGATAGGGCTCGCAGGAGATTTCTACAATATTGAGTGAAGCATAAACAATCTTGTTGCGGCCGCCGCCACGGGGAACGGTGATGCGCAGGCGGGGGAATGTGTCGCCGGTGGGACAGGGAACGTCAACGTAGCACTTGTCGAAGTGGAACTTCGGGAAGAGCGTGAGCGTGGTGACACCTGTCATGGGGTCGATGATGATGGCGTCCTTCTTGTTGCTGTCGTCCTTTTCGCCGTCCTTCTTGTAGGCATAGGTGACCTTGCCGCATGACTTGTCGCTGTCGTCGATGATTTCGGCAGAGAAGCAGAGGTTCTCGTAGAAGTCGGCCTGCTGGTCCTCATTGACGATATCGTAGTTGATGTTGCTGGGCACGAGGGTCATCTTGATGCAGTAGTCGGCGCTGTAGACGTTGTTCAGGCGGAAGTCGATTTCCATGGCTTCGGCCATGTTGGCGATTTCGAAGCGCTGGTACATGTTGTTCAGCACGTCGCCTTCGACACCGGTCATTTCGCCGGGGATGGCATTGCCCTCTTCGTCAACCTTCTCACGATAGTAGTTGTAGTTGTCGTTGGTGAGGGTGATGGTGCTTCCGGTGCTGGAGGTACAACCCGACGAGCGTGCGGTCATGTAGGATTTGATGGGCTGGAAGCTGAACTTCGAAACCCATGAATACGCGGGGTCGATGCTGTAGTTGGGGAGCTTGAGGATGTATCCGTTCGAAGCGTCGACCGTAACGGCATTCTGGAACATGGGGTTCGGGTTGGAGTCGGGAGCATCCTCCTTGGCAGCAGGATTGTAGAAGATGACGTTCTTGCTGGAGATGAGGGAGTCGGCCTTCAGCATGTGGTCGAGGATTTCCTGCGTCTTCTTGCTCTCGAGTCCCATGCGGTAGGGCTGGAAGAACATGTTGGTGATGATGGCTTCCTTGGCCTTTGCCTCTGCCAGCGAGTCGGCGTTGACCTTGAGTGCGCTACCGCGGGCGGTGGAGTAGGTAAAGGTCGAGCCGTCCCATCCGTAGCTGTAGGTGGGGGCGTAGTTCATGATGGCCTTCACCTTTTCGAGGGCTTCGGTCCAGGCGTTGTTGTCGGGGATGACAGCGACGTAGCAGGAGTCTTCGTCGTCGAGGCTGATGCCAATCTGGTCGAGGAGGAGGTTGGTGCGTACGAATACGGAGTCGATGTATACCATGTCGCCGTTCTCGTTCATGGCTCCGGGTGTGGAGAGACCCTCGGAGAAAGTTTCGCTCTCCACTGCGGGATCCTTGATGTAGGCGTTTACGGCGGTGATTTCAGGGTCGGCCGAGAGGTAGTCGTAGATGTTGTACGCAAAGGGGTTGATGCCCTGGAGGGTGTAGAGTACACCGTTGCTGCCGATGATGCGTCCGCCGTTGTTGAGGGCCACACCGTTGAAGCTTCCGGGCAGGCTCTGCACGTTCTTGCCGTTCATGAGGTGCACGCGCTGCTCCTCTTCGAGGTTGAAGTTGAAGCGTGCGATGTGGTTCATGGCGAACTGTGCGGATGCGACGTTCATGAGTCGGCGTCCTTCGCGTTCGTTGTCGGGTTTGGCGAGCAGATCGTTCGCCTTGTCGATGGTGTCGCTCCAGGCCTGGTAGTCGAAGGTACCGTCGAGGGGTGCCACTACGGTGAAACTCTGCGAGGAGTTGAGGAGATCGCTGTATTTGAGCGTTGCGGCCTTGTCGTTCTCGCTCTTCATCACGGTGATGCGTGAGAGGAGGTCCTGGAACTGTGAGAGGTTCTTGTCGGCCTTGATGTTCTCCCACAGCGTCTGGTCGGCCTGTCCCTGTGCGACGACATCGAAGTGGTCGTCGGAACATGCGGTGACGAGTGCCGTAGCGGCAATGGCGAGGAGCCCGCCCTTGAACATGTTATGGATATGATATTTCATAATGGTATTGATTCGGGAATTTGTTGGATGTCTTTCGTCCTGTTCTGCCGGTGGCGAGGTTTCCGCTTCCCCGGCGTCTCCTGCGCCCTCCCCTCCTCCGCCGTGTGGCGGCGTGAATGGGGAGTGGCGGCTGCCGCATGTGTGCGGGCCTTGCGCAGGAGCGTCGTCAGGGGGAGTTGCGGAAAATGTTTACCAGATGTCCTCGGCCTCTACGCCGTTGTAGACGGAGCGTGGGCAGAACTCGAAGTAGTCGGAGAAGAACTGCGAGGCGTTGTCCTCGAGACACGACTTGAAGCGCATGTAGTAGGTCTCGTTGGGCGAGAGCTGCTCGGTGGTGATAATGAGTCGCACGTGTCCGGAGTAGTCGCGGGCGGTGGTGGCGGCATCACCGTTGGAGATACAGAAGATCTTGGGACCCTTCATGTATCCCTGGTTGCGCATGTTCTTGTCCTTTTCCCGAATGGTGGCATCGTCGAGGTTGCCGTCGGAGAACCATCCCACGTTGTCGCCTGTGGTGGACATACGCATGTCGAAGGGGAGTCCGACGGGGAGGAGGTTCTTGGGATCCTTTCCGAAGTAGATCTGACACATACCGCGGAGGCTGTTGAGCGAGCATCCCATTCGGATTTCATAGGTTCCCTCCTTCGGCACGGGCGGCAGACGGAGCACGAAGTCGTAGATACCGAGTACCATGAACTCGTCGCCCTCGAGGTCGCACCATCCGTAAGCACCCTGCGATGCAGTGGTGAGATAGAGGAGTTTGGTGTCGTCGGAGCATCCGGAGATGTTGCTGAAGTAGTCGTTGCTGTCGAAGTACTGGTAGCTCTGGCTGCGGCAACCGTTGTTGAGGATTTCGGGGAGGATGGTGGTGATGTCGAAACGTATGCGTTCGCCTCCGAGGGCGTCGGCAGTGGCGCGGTCGAGGATGAAGAGGTCGTCGACGGGATAGTAGTATCCGTTCTTGGCGTTGTTCTCGTTGAGTTCCTCGGGGTTGGTGGTCGAGGGGTTGGTGGCGGCAATCTTCACACCGGGATGCTTGACGCCGGTCTGCTCGTAGCTGCCTTCGACGTCATAGGTGCATACGCGGTTGGCATAGAGGTCCTTGCTCTTTGCCTCGTGGGTGATCTTGACGAGTCCGCGCATGGAACCGGTGGTGTAGAAGTAGTCGGTGAGGTCGACGGTGAGTTCGGTCTGCTGTGGATTGAGGATGTCGCCCCACTTGTAGCCATACTCGCAGAAGTGGTTGACGAACTTGTTGTGTGCCATCTTTCCTTCGAGGAAGTGGTATGCTACGAAGCGGTTGACGGCGTTGCGTTCGTTGGTGATGTCGCCCTTGGCCTCGGTGCCGTAAGCAGCCTCGGCGATGGGGGTGATGGCATCGATGATAGCCTGGAGGTTGGAGCAGGTACCGCCCTCATCGAAGTTGTAGTTCTCAGGCATGGGGACGTTGTACTTTGCGTACACGTCGTCAGTCTCCACGAGTGCGGTGTATCCCAGGTAGCGGTGCTGTGCCACGGGGAATGTTGCCAGGTTGGGGAGCTTGATGGTCTGCTCGTGTTCGGCGTTCTCGTAGTCGAGGTCGATGAAGTCGGTCAGCTTAGCGTCCCATCCGGTAGCCTTCAGCAGGACTCCCATGACATGCATGTTGTCGGCCATCTTGATGAGGTCGGGCACCATTTCGTTCGAGGGAGCGATGACGGTTGCCACCTCGTGGAGGTAACCGTTCGAAAGCTGAACGTCGAACTTCACGACGCGGCACTTGCCGTTGAGTTCGTAGTAGGTGGTACCGTCGTCGGCAGCCACTTCGTCGCAGGTGATGGTGCGGTCGTTGAGGTCGCTCTTCGTGAATGCGGCGTTGCCCTGGGGGAAGTCGGGGCTTTCGTATGCCGAGTCGTCACCGTTGTCGATGATGCAGGAGTATGCGATGAGTTCGGCCTGCTCGTCGTCGAGCTGTTCCACGGATGCCACGCCGAGTTCGGCGAGATAGGCATCGATGGCTTCGTTGTTGGGTGCGAAGATGGTGTAGTTACCGCGTGCCGAGAGCACGGCGGAGAGCGACGACGCCCCTTCCTTGTGACCGAGGGGAACGCGGTCGAGTATGGCCTTGAACTTGGAGAAATTCGGTGTTTCGGCAAGATAGTCAGATATGGTCTGCTTCTCAGCGATGGCGTAGTCACCTTCGCTCAGGTCTTCTTTACAGCTCTGGAAGGTGAAGAGCACGCTGGAAGTCATGCCCGCAAAGCAAAGGAATGCGGCGAGCGACTTGATTTTGATACAAATACTTTTCATTGCTGTGTGGAATTATTCTTGCATGTATTTCGCCCAAACGGGGTTCTGGACGAGTTTTCCGTTACCGTCGCCGTATCCTACACCGTTGACTTTCATTTCGTCGGCATAGATGGGGTTGTAGAGTGCCCAGAGGTTGCGGCAGCGGTTCTTGACGCTGTTCGAGGCTCCCATCATGTCGGAGAGGACGTCTTCGGTGGAGTTGCGCCATTCGCACTCACGCACGAGGTCGAACCAGCGCTTGCCCTCGGCGAGGAATTCGCGCTGACGCTCGTAGTAGGTGAGGCGGAGGAGCGAGTCGGTGGAGTTTTCGCTGCGCTTCGATGCCCAACCCTTGGCGAGGCGTGCGCAGTAGCGTTCGCTGCCGGTGTCGATGGAGTCGGCCTTGGGGTTGTTGCGTGCGAAGATGTTGTTGATGAGGTGGAATCCCATGGCCCGGCTTGCGTCGCCGCCCTTCGAGAGGAGGCGTGCGATGGCCTCGCTCTTAATGAGCATGATGTCGGTGAGGCGGTATACGTGTCCGGACGACGAGCTGTTGGCCTGTGTGCGGAGGCTGCTGTAATCATTGCCTTCGCGCATGTCTTCGGCATCCATCACCTGCACCATTGTGGCCACATTCTTGATGATGGGGAAGGAGTTCTGTCCCACCTTCTCATGCAGGACGGAGGAGCAGTAGCGGAAGTCGGTGCGTCCGAATCCCTTGGCGAATCCCATTTCGGGGTCGGCCTTGTCGAGGTTGCTGAAGAGGGGCACGGCAGCGGTCATGATGGTGGGGTTGACGGCGCCGGACGCATCCGTACCGTAGAACATGTCACCGTAGAAGGTGTTGCAGGAGCGTACACCGTCGAACTGGAGTTCGAAGACGCTCTCGGCACTGTTGCCCTGCGAGAAGATCTGGTAATAGGGGGCGTCGATGGTGACGCCCATGGTGCTCACCGTATTGAGGATAAGCGGGAAGGGCTGCTTGCGGCGCGGGTCGTTCTCGAGCACGTTCTGGAGGTCGAGCTTGCGGTCGTACTCGCTCTTGAGGCGGTCGATGACGATGTCGCAGTGCTCGATGCACTTCTGGAGGCTCTGGGTCACCACCTGTTCGGCGTTCTCCGCAACGTAGGGTTCGCCGGCAGCGTTCTTCTTCTCATTAATATTATTATAGAGGCATGCGCGCCAGAGGTACATGTCGGCAAGGAGTGCTGACATGGAGTAGGTGTTGAAGCGTCCGGTGTTGGTGATGCCAGCACCGAAGTTCTTTGCGGCATATGCCTTGGCCTCCTCCACCTCTGCGATGCACTGGTCGAGGATCTGGTATCCGGGAGTGGCAGCGATGCGGCTGGCCTTGGCCTCGGTGTCGGTGCTGACGGATGCGGTGACGTAGGGCACGTCGCGGTATGCGCGCACGAGATAGAAGTAGTTGAGTGCGCGGAGGCTGAGCATCTCGGCCTTGACGGGGAGCCAGTCGCCCTCGGTGAACGAGGGGTCGATGTTCTCTTCGATCATCCGCTGACCGTTCTCAAGGACTTCGTTGCAGAAGTTGATGCCCTTGTAGAATCCGGACCAGTCGAACATGCCCTGTGTGGGCTGCAGCACGGCCTCCTGGAGTCGGAGGTACTCCGTCTTGTCCATCTTGTTGAGGGTGACGTTATCGGAACGGAATTCACCCCAGATGAGTATTTTGCCGAGCTGCTGTGTCAGCTGGTAATATGCGGCAGCACGAACGTTGTCGACGTCGTTGGCCGTATTCCAGTAGTCTTCCTTCGTGATGGAGTCGGTGGGATAGATGGTCAGATAGTCTTCGCACGAAGCCAGACCTCCCAAGGCCACGACGGCAGCACCGAGAAGATATTTGTTGAATTTATTCTTTTTCATGGTTGAATGGCAAATTTAGAATCCGAAGTTCAGGCTGAAAGTGAAGCTCTTGGAACGTGGCGTGGTGGAGTTGTCGACGCAGGGTCCGTAACCGCTCTGGCTGTGTTCGGGGTCAACGCCGGAGTATTTGCTGAAGCAGAAGATGTTGTTTCCGGATGCGCTGATGCGGAGTGTGGAGAGGCGGATCTTCTTGAGCTTCTTGGGGTCGACGGAGTATCCGAGCTGGAAGTACTGGAAGCGGAGGAAGTCGCCGGGCTCTACGTAGCGGTCGCTGATGAGTGCGTTGTACGATTCGCCGGCTTCGGCGTTCTTGGCGCGGGGAATGTCGGTGACGTCACCGTTCTTGCGCCAGCGCCATGCCACGGATGCCATCTGGTTGACATTCGTACGCATGTCCTCGGCATACATCTTCGCCATGTTGAGGATCTTGTTGCCGATGCGGAAGTTGAAGTTGGTCTTCAGGGTCCAGCGTCCGTAGGTGAGGTCGATACCGAAACCGCCGTTCACCTTGGGGTTGGAGGTTCCGAGGTAGCAGATGTCGAGTTCGTTGATCTGACCGTCGTGGTTGATGTCTTCGTAGCATACGTCACCGCCGTCGAAGGCGTAGTTCGTACCGCCGTAGTTGAACATCATGCGTACGGGGTTTCCGGCCTTGTCGTAGATGACGTTGCCCTGTGCATCGCGTGCGATGGGGGCTGCGTTCTCGATGGTGAGACCGGGCTTGCGGTTGGGATTCTGAAGTGCGGCGGCAGCGGTATTGGTGTTACCCTGCGCGTCGGTGTACTTGTTCTTGTCTTCGTTCGAGAAGTAGCCGTTGTGGTCGTAGTCGTAGGCGTACACACCCTTGTAGCGGAAACCGTAGATGGCTCCGAGGCTGTGGCCCACTTCGACGCGGCTCATGACGCTCTCGTTCTTGTTGTTGAAGTCGGGGTTCATCGATTCAAGCACGTTGGCGTCCATTTCGGTGAGGGTGTTGATGTTCTGTGCGATGTTGGCACGGAGCACCACGCTGAACTTGCCGTACTTGAGGATAGGCTTGGTGTTGACGTAGAGTTCCCATCCTTCGTTCTCCATCTTTCCGACGTTGCTGTTGCTGAGGGTGGCGAATCCGGTGCTTGAAGGGATGCGTACACCGCCCATGAGGAGGTCGCTGGTATACTTGTGGTATACGTTGAGGTCGAACTGGATAAGGTCGTTGAAGAGTCCGAGGTTGGCACCGATGTTCCACGAGCGGGTCTTCTCCCACTTGATTTCGGTGAGTCGGAGGTTTTCGGGGGCAATACCTGCCACGCCGTCGTAGTAGCCGTAGCTGCCGTACTTGTTGTAGATGACACCTTCGCCGAACCATGCGTTACCGTTGATACCCCATCCCGGACGGACGGCGAGCATGCTGACAACGGTGCGGAGAGGTTCGAAGAACTTTTCGTCGGAGATGTTCCAACGTCCGGAGACACCGGGGAATACGCCCCACTTGTTTCCGGCTCCGAACTTCGTCATACCGTCGGCGCGCACGGTGGCGTCGATGCTATACTTCGAGCCGAAGCTGTAGTGGAACGAACCTGTGGCGCTGGCGGAGTGTCCCTTCCAGGTTCCGGTACCGGTGGAGGTGAGGTATCCGGGCACGGTGGGGTCGGTGATGCCTCCGTTGATACCGGTGCTGCGCAGGCTCTGGGTGGTACCGTTTGAGCTGCTTACCTCGAAGCGTCCGAGCACCTGGAGCGAGTGGTTCTCGTTCTCGAAGTGGGGCACGTAGACGAGGCTATGGCGTGTGGTGAAGGCGAAGGTCTTGTTCTGGTAGTCGGCGGTGACATCGACACCCTTGTCCCATGTGGTGGAGACGAGCTGGTGGGGGTAGTACGAGTTGTCGCCCTGTGTGAAGGCGTTCATGTAAACCTCACCGGTGTAGTTGAGCTGGTGCTCGTCGTCTTCCTTGCCGAGGAGCTTGTACTCGAGGGAGAACTGGGGTGTGATGGTGTAGGTGGATGTGCGGTAGTATGCGAGGTTGGCGATGGCGACGGGGTTGCCGTTACCGATCATGTCGCGCAGATAGTAGGACGAGAGGTTGGAGTTGTTGGCCACCAGTCCGGCACCGGATGCTGCGGGGGGCATGATATAGTATTCGCCGGTGTTGTAGTATTGGCCGGAGGTCTGGTCGTACTCCCAGCGGTATACGCTCATGTTAGGCATGGCCTTGTAGGCGTAGCTGAGGAGGTAGTTGTCGTAGTTCTTGTTGTTCTTGGTATAGACGAGCGAGAAGTTCGAGCTGAACTTGATGCGGTCGCTGACGTAGTAGTCGAGGGCGAGACGTGTGGAGAAGCGGTCGAGACTCTGCTTGATGATGGTACCGGTCTCGTGGTCGTAGTTGCCGCTGATGCGGAACGATGCCTTCTCACCACCTCCGGAGAGGTTGATACCGTAGTTGTGGGTCTGTCCGAACTGTGTGACTTCGTCAATCCAGTCGGTATTCTTGTTGTAGTTGGCGTAGTATGCGGGGTGGTCCTGGAGGTACATGAGCTCCACGATTCCGGATGCCACGTCGCTCTGGTTGGGGTTGAAGTATGCTTCCTTGAGCATCATGGAGTATCCGTCACCGTCGAGCATCTTCATGCCTTCGGGCTGCCATGCTCCGCTGAAGCGGTATGAGAAGTTGACCTTCGTGGGTCCGCGCTTACCGCGGCGTGTGGTGATTTCGATGACACCGTTCGAACCGCGGGCACCCCAGATGGCGGTGGCGGCGGCATCCTTGAGTACGCGGATGTTCTGGATGTCTTCGGGGTTCACCTGGAGGAGTGTGGCGAACTGTTCCTCGTTCTCCATGTTGTTGAGGTCGAGGTCGTCGGTGGAGTAGTCTTCGAGGATGTATCCGTCGACGACGATGAGGGGTTCGCAGTCACCGTTGATGGAGCTTACACCACGGAGGCGCATGGAGGTTCCGGAACCGAGGTTACCGGAGTTGGCGACGATGTCGAGACCTGCAATCTGTCCCTGGAGGGCGTCGCCGGCAGTCTCGAAGGAGAGACCCTCGAGGTTGTCCATGTTGAGCGACTGTGTGGCGGTGGAGATTTCGCGTTCGGGAATGGCGAGTCCGTTGTTCTTCACCTTACGTGTGGTGACAATCTTGGCCTCTGAGAGTGCGGTCTTGTCGATCATCTCGACCTTGAAGGAGCTCTGTGCGCCGATGGGGTTGATGACCTTGGTGGAGTATCCGATGTAGGATATCTGGAGTTTGTTGGCGGGGTTCTTGATGGTCAGCGAGAAGTTACCGCTCATATCGGTCTGCGTGGCGCTGACGATACGGTTCGACTTGTCGATTTCGACCACGTTTGCCATAATCACGGGTCCGTCGTTCTTGCTCCATACGTGTCCCGAGATTCGCTTCTGCTGTGCGAAGGCGACGCTGGCACAGATGAAAAGCGCGAGTGTGAGGATATATTTTATATTCTTCATGGCATGCTGTTATTTCTGTGTTCCGTACTTGGCAAGGAAAGCCTTCGCCTTTTTGGCAGATTTCCATGCGTTGTCCCAGCGTCCGTCGGTGAGCTTCTCGAAGTGGAGGGCCTGGTCGAGCTGGTGTACGACAACGTACGAGCTGCTCTCGATGAGTCGGGGGTTGGTGGTGGTGTTGTAGTGTGCGTCGCGTGCGATGAGGTTGGTGTTCTCGCCGTTGGCGCTGACGCTCACCGTGCGGCCTTCGGCATCGGTGAGGGCAATCTTTCCTTCGCTCTGTGCGACGTGGAGGTTGAGGTAGTTGCCGTTGCTGATGCAGGCGGTCATGTATTCGCCGCTGCTGGCGACGTTGTCGGCGAACACCGATTCATCCTGGAAGTGGTACTTGAGGAAGTTGACGAGGGTGTTGATCATGGCCTGTGCCTGGAGCTTGACGACTTCGTCCTTGGCGAGGTCGGCTTCGTAAAGCTTGTATTCCACGGTGCTCTTCCACTCTGCGAGCTGGCGCTCGTACTCCTTCACCTGGTCTTCGTAGTCGTCGGCTTCGACGTCGGTGGGACGCTGGGGCTCGCCGGCGGGCTTTTCAGGACGTATGAGGTTGGCGTCGAGGAATTCCTCGATGGTGTCCCATGTGGGCAGACCGTTCTGGATTTCCTTCTCTACGGCGTCGTCGGTGGGGACGTAGACGGTGTAGCGGTAGTTGTTGAAGCTGCGGACGAGCTTGTCGCCGCTGGGGACGTTGAACTTGGCACCGCCCTTTTCGCCCTGGTAGAAGAGGTAGTAGAGGAGTGCTGCCTGCTGCCACTTGGTCTCGGCGTCCTTGCTCTCGGAGTTGGCATAGGGGTCGCGCAGGCCGGCGTCCTTGAGGATGTCGTCGTTCACGCCTTCGCAGAGTTCCATAAACTTGGAGGTGGAGGGCATGGACTTCACAACCTTGTAGACGGTGTTGGTGGTGGGCTGCATGGGACGGTCGATGAAGTAGGTCATACCGTTACCGTATCCGTTGGTCTCCTGGCTCTGGTCGTAGACATCGTTTTCTTCCTTAACGGTGCAGTTGTAGGCCGATGCAAGTCCCTGGCGGCTGAGCTGTTCCTGGAATCCGCCACGCACCTTCATGCCTGCACCCTTGCCTGTACCCTTGTCCTGGATGATGACGGGTGCACCGGTGCGGGAGAGGAAGTACTTGCGGCCGCTGCGGATATCCTCGTTGCCTTCGTGCACGACGATGTGCTGGTTCACCATTTCGATGAGGAGCTTCTTCTTCACTTCACCGTAGGTCGAGGAGAGGAGGTCGTTGTAGAGGGAGCGGTAGTCGTTTCCGCGTGCCTTGTCGGCGGGATCGTAGCCCTTCTCCAT
Organism: Bacteroidales bacterium; assembly: GCA_004555055.1. Classification (GTDB taxonomy): domain Bacteria; phylum Bacteroidota; class Bacteroidia; order Bacteroidales; family Bacteroidaceae; genus Alloprevotella. The sequence continues at coordinate 17,358 of SFJN01000002.1, forward strand.
ATTATAAGTATATGCCACGGCGTCGATGGGGAGTCGCTTTCCGGTGGAGGCAACGTTACCGGTCTTGTAGGCGTAGCGCCAGTACATGTAGTTGCGGGAGTTGCCGGCAGCGAGGCTGGCGGGGTCAACATATCCGCAGGTGGAGAGTCCGTCGTCGGTGGGGACGAAGAGGCTGAAGCGGCTCTGCATGGCCTTCAGATAGGTGGAGAAGTAGGTCTGCAGAGGGGCGTTGGCATACTGCGAACCCTGGATGTAGCTTTCGTCGGCACGTACCACGGCGCGCATCACCTGGGCGTTGTTGCTGTAGAGGACGGGGGCGATGACGGAGGAGTAGTCGGCAGGGGCCACCACCTTGTTCATCACGTATACCACACCGTTGTTCGCCAGCATCACCTTGTCGAAGATGGCCTTGTAGGCGTCGAGGTTGCCATAGCCGTCGCTGATGGGGAACATCTGGTCGCGGGCGTCGTTCATGATGGAGAGGTACTTCGAGGGAACGGTCTCGTTGAAGGAGTTCTTCATCAGGTTGTTCACCAGCGCCTGGATGATGTCGAGGGGTATCTGGTCGATGTTATAGAGGAGGTTGGCCTCGTTGTTTTCCTTGGTGGCATAGCGCTCCATGAGGACCTTACCACCACCGTGGATGAAATAGTCGGCGAGGACCTTGTCGCTGGGTACGAACATGGCGCCCATGTTCTTCTCGGCGGATTCCGACTCGGTGCTCATGAACTGGTTCCACGAGGGGTCGAAGCTCAGGTAGGGGTATCCGGACTTGACGTTCGACTTGTTGGGGTCGGTGAGGAGCTGTCCGCTGTGGGTGCGTACGGCGAAGTAGCGCTTCACGAAGACGCTGTCGGTGCCGTCGTCATAGAGCGACTTGTAGTTGTAGGTGAGGTCGTCGTCGTAATAGGGTGCGCTGAAGCGGTCGAGGATGTGGCTGAAAATGTTGGTCAGACCGTTGGTACGGATCACCTCGGCCATGTTCGAGGGTGCCACAAGCACCTTGTCAATCTCGTGGATGTAACCGTTCATGCAGACGATGTCCTGACCTTCGGGGAGGATGCGGGCATCGTAGACGTAGCTGCGGTTTTCCGGATTGTCGTTGGTCCACTTGCGGTCGTCCTCAAGGTTGAGGATGAAGCTGACGTCGTCGTGGGTGATGTTCTTCTCGAGCATCTGTCCTTCGAGGAAGTGGACAATCATGGGCGTGGTGTTGTTGACGGCCATGCGGATGCCCATCTTCGGCGTACCTGTGGCAGCCTGGCCTTCGGCACCCTCGGTGTCACCGGTTCCCTGGTGGAAGCGGTGCCAGAAGTCGGGATAGTCCGAGTTTTCGGACTGGATGAGGGGCAGGTCGTAGGTGTGCCAGAAGGTGACGCTGTCGGTGATGCTGGCGGCAGAGGTCTGGCGCAGGCAGAGGTTCTTCTCGCCACTGGGGCAGTTGGCCATCATCTCCAGCACGTAGGCATTGTTGAGCATGGCGTTGTTCAGCAGGTGCTTCTTCTGTGCCAGGCTGAGTTTGTCGTACGAGTCCACACGGGTGCCGTCGGCTGCTGTCCATGTGGTTTCAGCGAAGAACTTCTCGTAGGCTGCATCGTTGGCTGCGAAGATGGTCTTGCTACCGGTCTTCGCCAACACATCGGCGTAGTCAAGGTCGTTGATGAGTCGGAGCGTGTACTTGAAATTGCCACGCGCTTCCAGTTCGTCGTAGATGCTTCCGCCCAGGAAACTCGGCTTGTTGTCGTCGAGGTCGTAGTCGTCTGAACAGGAGAACATCAAGCCTCCGGCTGAAAACAACAGGCAAAGACCGAGTGCGGTCTGGCTCATGGTTGAAAAGCGGTTTTTCATACTTGATGGTTAATTATTTTGAATTGTTATGATTTTCAAAACGTGATGTTTTTCAAAGTGTGGCGGTGTCGGGGGGAACAGGAGATTTCCAGTGGGCCAGTGGGGAGCCGGACTGTCTGCAAGTTCCGGAGACGCCGTACGAGGTGTCGGGGACAATGCACACGTACATGTGCACATATACATACCCAAAGACACGGCAAATTTATATTTTTTCTACGTACGCGCCAAGAGAATCTTTGTTTTTTCTTAACATTACATTGACATTTTCTTCACAGTTCGTCAATTTCAGCCTTTTCGGGGACAATCGGCGAAAGGGATTTTGCCCCTGTTTCATCAATATTTTTTCCATCTCCTGCATATTTTTACATATCCGCCCCCTCCGGAACCTCCGGAAAATCCGGAACCTCCGGAAAATCCGGAACCTCCGGAACCCTCCGGAGCCTCCGCCCTTCAATTCCCGCCGTTGACCCTGCGACAGACGGCGGCGGCATCATAAGGCGTGCGGTGCGACTGGGCAAGCTCGCAGAAGAACTCGCGGCGGTCGGGCGGGATGAGGTGGTCGAGCTCTCCGGCGGCAAGCATGCGGCGGTACTCGTCGTATGTGACGCAGCGCGAACGGTCGGCCTGCCGGGCGGCACGCTGCTCGGCACTCTCCTTGCGACGGACGGCCGTCACACGCTCCACCAGGAACTGCTGCATGGAGCGCATCACCACGCTGGGGTCGAACGAGCCGTACATCTCCACATACTTCCCCAGTTTCAGCCGGTAGAAGAAAACCACCAGTTCCTTCACGTTGAGCCATCCGTATTCGTTGTAGAGGATTTCCGCCAGCACCGCCATCTGCCGTTCGTCGAGGGTGCGGCGTGCGCCGACGAACTCCGCCACCGCCTTCAGATGCCCCGTCAGCCAGTCGAGGAGACGCGGACGTCCCACCGCCCCTACGACGGCATGGAGCGAGGGGGCACTGTCGATGCACGAGGCCAGGTCTTCGGCCCCCGTTTTCTGCACGGTGTCCACCGAGCAAAGGGTGAGGAAGCGTTCCATCGCCACCCGCTGCGCCGGCGTCACAACCGCTGTTCCATTACCATGATTCTGCATTGTTCGTTCAGTGTTTTAAAGTCGATGTCAGTCTCTATCTTCGCCAGCTCTTCGGCCTGGCGTTCCGCCTCCCCGATGCGGGCAATCTCCCTGCGGATACCCTCCTCGCTGCTGCCGCCAGCAGAAATCTCCGAGGCAGCGCAGCCTGCATTGCCGTAAGGGATTACGCCCTCCCCACCGCCAGCAGAAATCTCCGAGGCAGCGCAGCCTGCATTGTTCTGGCGTATACCGATGCTGCCGTGGGAGTTTGTCAAGGGTTGTGTTTCCCACGTCCGTTGTTCGAGGAAGTTAAGGAAGGTGCGTCGGAAGCGCGGGTTAGGACGTTCGGCCACATAGCGTCGGATGTAGCGCACCATTTTCCGGCGTTCCGCCATAGGATGCCTCTCCCACCGTCCCCGCAGATACGACACACTCCCATACTTCTTGCCGTAGAGCTCCCACACCGCATCGAAGGTGCACTCCGCATCCGTCACCTCATCAGCAGCGCCATCTTTAGCCCCCGCAGCGCTTTCTTTAGCCCCCGCGCTCGCCGGTTTCTCCGGCGTTTCCGGCGTTTCCGGTGTTTCCGGCGTTTCCGGTGCTTCCGGTGTTTCCGGTGTTTCCGGTGTTTCCAGTGTTTCCGGTGTTTCCAGTGTTTCCGGCGTTTCCAGTGTTTCCGGTGTTTCCGGTGCTTCCGGCGTTTCCGGTTTCTTCAGGGTTTCCGGTGCTTCCGGTGTTTCCGGTGCTTCCGGTGCTTCCGGCGTTTCCGGTTTCTCCAGTGTTTCCGGTTCCTCCGCTCTCTCCGGAACAGGCCCGCAAGGGCCGCTCTGTGTCAGGCCCGTCAGGGCCGGTCCGCCCCCTCCGGAGCAGGCCGTAGGCCGGTCCGTTCCGTCCGCATGGTCCGTTCCGTCCGTTCCGTCCGCATGGTCATTTTCTTTTGGATTTTCTTTTAGGTTCTTACGAACGATTTCTTTTTGGTTCTTACGAACGATAGTTCCATCATCCCATCCTCCCTTCAATCCTCCCTCTATAATCTCCCTCCCTGTTTCCCTCATCCCTTCTTCCGCGGGAGCAGTTTCCGCAGGAGCAGCATCTTCCGTTTCCATCCCGGCCTGATGGGCGATGACGCGCAGAACGAGGTTTAGCATTTTGCTGGTAGTTTCGGGGAAGGCCCCATGGCCGTCGAAGTCATAGAGCGCCTTGAAGATCTTGCCGCGTTGCGTTTCGCTCAGCATATCCAGCAGATGACACACAAACGCCGGATCCTTCAGATTAAAACCAAAATTAAAAATATTACCCATAAACAATCGTATTTTAAATTTTCCATGCTCTAAATCGCATTATTCGCAATTGTTGTCACGCCGCAAAGGTAAGCAGATTAAACATAACCACCAAACCATTTCGCATAAAAATTTCAGAATCTACACAATATTCCCCACCATTGCCGCATTTTATGGGCCAAAGAACAGCAATTTCGAACATCACGCACAGTAGCAACCGCTCCCTCCGTAACAGGCCGAAGGCCGGTCTGTAAAAGGCCCGTTTAGGGCCGTTCCGTCTCCTCCGGAACAGGCCCGTCAGGGCCGGTCCATTCCATCCGCCCACTCCGGAAAACAAAAACACCGGACTTCTCGAGGCAAAACATCCGCACTTTTACCCTAAAAGTACGGCACTTTTATGCAAAGAAGTCCGATGTTTTCAATTTCCGAAAGCCACACCCCACACAATCCCATCACGCCCCACACTCAAAAAAAAATCACCATCAAAGCACCAACAAAAGAAACACCGAATACCCTCCACCACACTACAAAACCCTCAAACCCGCACCTATCCCCTCCAAAACCACCCAAAACACGCCTCAAAAGCGCCACTTTCAGACACAGAGCGAAAAATATTTCGAAAATAATTTCCAAAAGCCTTGCAAGATACACGTCTACAACTTACCTTTGCACCACCGAACGGAACAAAGAACAACTTTCACCACCGCCCCCCCCGCAAAAAAAACAGAAACAGCCATGAAACAACAGGAAGCCCTCATCACCGTCACCCGCCGCTGGCGGAACTACAACGACGAAAAACTGGTGAAGATCATCAGCGAAAAACCCATCATCATCCGCAGCAACCTCATGCCCCACGAGACGGAGGTGGAAAACACCGACGACCCTTCGCGGCCCGCCCTACCCGCCACACTCTACGGAATGGCCATCCACCGCACGTGCGAAGGACTGCTGATGGTGCCGGGATGGCAAAATGGCGGTCTGCGACAGACCATCGGACAGGTAGCGGCATCGCCCTCCCTACGCCCCATGTCGCTCATCGTGGTCCGCTACGGCAACGTGGCAGGATGGTACACCGCCGACACCCTCCACCGGGCGACCGACGAAGACTGCCCTACACTCCACCGCCGTGGCACACGCGGAAACTTCGACGCCGACATCCTACTCATCACCGACAGCCGCGGACGCACCTCACTCACCGTCGTCAACCGCGACATCCCCTTCGCCCTCGCCGAGGCCGAACATCCGTTTATTTAAGGTGGGGGCAGGCGAAAAGGCCGGAAGAGCCGGAGAATCCGGAAGGTCCGGAAGGTCCGGAACCTCCGGAAACTCCGGAAACTCCGGAAAATCCGGAAAAGGCCCGTCAGGGCCGCTCCGGAATATCCGGAAAATCCGGAAAATCCGGACCCTCCGGAAAGCCGCCCCACGCCCTACCCTTCCTGCCGGCCACGGAGCAGCGCAATCTCCTGCTGCAGGGAAGCCACCAGTGCCTTCAGCCGCTCAATCTCCCGGGCCTGCGTCTCTATCTCGCGGGCCTGCGTCTCAATAACCTCCTTCTGTGTGCCGCGGTGTTCGAGACGGGCAGCCATCATACGTTCCCTGACGCCTCCCTCCTCGACAAACTCGCGGTCGCGCCGGGCGATAAAACTGCTCAGGGCCTTGTCGACCATATGACAGAGACAGATGGCACAGTTGGCCATGTCCTCGTCCGGGAAGCGGTAGAAATAAGGACGGTAATCCTCCACATCACTGTGCTCCAGGCAGAAGGTGTGCAGGTCGTCGAAACGCGGAGACTTCCCCAAAGCCCACTCCGTCAACCCATGGTGTTTCAGATAGTCCTGATAATCCTCCAGCAGTTCGCGGTTGCTACCCTGGGCAATTCCGAGCAACTTGAGTTCGACGGCAAAGGACGTCTGTCCGTCAGTGAGCCCCTCGACGATGTTCTGCTTCACCGACCGCGAAGCCTGCACCATCTGGTCGACCGTCCGGTCGCCGCTTTTGGGAAGGAAACGCTCGCAGAAGGCCTTCGTCAGCTGCACCAGCACATCGCTCTTGCGATAGAAATGCAGATTGGTGTATACCGTAGCTTTGCGGAGCACGCTGGGCACCCCGTCTTCGTGGCGCTGCAACGCAACCGGTTTCGGATGATTTGGCATATGTGTGTGTTTCTTTAAAAGGGTGGATGAAATGTAGAAATTGGAGAACGGAAGAGCCGGAAAGGCCGGAAAATCCGGAAGAACCGGAAGAGCCGGAAAATCCGGAAGATCCGGAAAGATCCGGAATCTCCGGAAGCCTCCGGAAAAGGCCCGTCAGGGCCGCTCCGGAAAATCCGGAACCTCCGGAAAATCCCAAGCGCAAGCAGCCCCGCACGCAAATATATGCTTTTTGCCCCAAAACCACAGGCTCTGCACCGATTTATTTGCCCTGCCACCGCGCATTTACGCACGAAATGCCGCACGCCCCTGCGCTGCGGACCGCAAAACACACCCGCCCCGCACCATAATCCGTTTCCTTGCGTTTCCCTCCGGAACAGGCCGAAGGCCGCTCCGGAACCTCCGGAACCTCCGGAACCTCCGGAAAAACCGGAAGCTCCGGAAACTCCGGCCCCCCCCTCCGCACGCATCACACCGATTATCTGCAATCTCACATATTACAATTTAAGACACAACACACCTATTTTAATTATAAACAATAAATTATTTACATTATTTCTTGCACGATTCAAAATAAAACCGTACCTTTGCATTGTCTAAAACAAAGAACAGGGCCCGTTCGGAACTTTCAAGACAATCTTTTCTACGAATAGGCAACAAGCCTCAGAATTACCACACAAACCATCAACAAAAAAAATTGTTTAGGATTATGAGTTTCAAATGCATGAAAGTCCAGCGCTACATGCCTGGCAACACCGAAGTGAAGAAGTGGTATCCCGCTCTCGCTCCCCTCACCGTCATCGGTATCGCCGACGTCATCGAAGGCATCGTCGGCAAGTGTACCCTCACCTCGCCCGACATCAAGGCCGTCCTCAACGCCCTACAGGAGGTGATCATCGAACAGCTCCTGCGCGGAAACGCCGTAGAGTTCGGAGACCTCGGACGCTTCCGCCCCCGACTCTCCTCGCACTTCTACAACAAGGCCGAGGGCGTTTACGGAACCGGAGGACGAGACGTGCCCGACACCATCTACGACACCGACGGAAAGACCGTCAAGACCCAGGGCGTAACCACCAACGACATCAAGGGCATCAGCATCGGATTCTATCCCCACAAGGTCATCCGCAACGCCATCGCCCGAAACCGCCTCAACTTTGAGTTCAACGGTGTGAAGCGCGCCCTCGCCTGACGGAGGCCGGCACACCACACTGCCACACTTCCCTGACTTCACCGCCCCCCGGAACACCATGCTCCACGGGGGCGGTGATTTGCGTTTTACAAGACATACGCAACAAGATACACAATATATAATATATAACTATACCATATAATTGATATGATATGAAACAGCACCTTGCCACCGCATCGTTCGTCTGCGCCGTCATCTTCGCCATGGCGGGACTCTGCATACCGCCCACCGGCGTCATCCACTCCTCCGTGCTCATGCTCGTGGCGCAGCTCTTCGTCCTCACCGCCACCCTGCTCGGCGTGGACTCGTACAGCGAAAACCTGCGGAAGATCAACCGCAAATAACACTCCAACATCCCGCCCCGCATCCGGAACCGCTCCACACAACGTGGAAACGCCGACCGGACTGCGGGGCAGAAGTCTGCGCACCCGAACGGCACGCCGACCGGCACCTACGGGCGGCGGGAAACGGAAGAAAAGCAACGAAAGGCTTTGCCGGACACAAGATTTGTCGTACATTTGCGCCATACTTTCATACAACTTGCGCATGAAACCTATCTTCTCCTTCGTCATACCCGTATACAACCGCCCCTACGAGGTGGACGAACTCCTCTCGTCCTTCACATACCAGTACGCACAGGACATGATCAAGGAAATCATCATCGTGGAAGACGGCAGCACCGTTCCCTGCGACGAAATGGTGGACCTCTACAAAGATTCGCTCCCCCTCAAATACCTTGTCAAACCCAACAGCGGACCCGGCGAAAGCCGAAACTACGGTGTGGCACACGCCGAAGGGGAATTCGTCATCATCCTCGACAGCGACATCGTACTCCCCGACAAATACATCGAAAGCGTCACCGAGGCCCTCTACCCCAACGGACTCGACGGCGAACCCTCGTGCGAAGCCTTCGGAGGACCCGACCGCGCACACTTCAGGTTCACACCCATACAGAAGGCCATCAACTACGGCATGACGTCGTTCTTCACCACCGGAGGCATACGCGGAGGCGACAGGAAAGGGAAGCACGGACCAAGGCTCGACAAGTTCTACCCCAGGTCGTACAACATGGGCATACGCCGCGACGTCTACAACCGTCTGGGAGGATTCACGAAGATGCGCTTCGGCGAGGACATCGACTTCTCGTACCGACTCGTCGAAAGCGGCGCACGATGCAGGCTCTTCCCCACAGCATGGGTCTACCACAAGCGCCGCGCCACATTCCGCCAGTTCTTCAAGCAGGTCCACAACTCCGGCATCGCACGCATCAACCTCGGGCTGCGCCATCCCGGCACCACCAAGGCCGTACACTGCCTGCCCGCCGCATTCACCATCGGATGCCTCGGATGCCTGGCACTCGCACTCCTCCACCCCGCATTCCTCATCCCCCTGGCACTCTACGCCCTCCTCATCCTCGCCGACTCCACACTGAAGAACCGCAGCCTCCGCGTCGGAATCCTCAGCGTGGCGGCAGCCTACATACAGCTCATCGGATACGGCACCGGATTCATCAGATGCTTCTGGCAGCGCAGGGTGCTCAAACGCGGAGAGTTCGAAGCCTTCAAGCACAACTTCTACAAATGAAGCCCCACGAAGACATCCGCAAACCACGCATCTGCGAATGGGACGAGAACGACCGGCCCCGCGAACGTTTCAGCCGCTGCGGGGGCGGAAACCTCACCTCGGCCGAACTGCTCGCCATACTCATCGGCAGCGGCAACGCACGCGAAACCGCCGTCGACCTCATGCAGCGCATCCTCAACGACTGCGAGGGAAGCCTCAACAGGCTGGGGAAACGCAGCATCGCACAGCTCACACGCTACGACGGCATCGGAGAGGCAAAGGCCATCACTATTCTTGCCGCCTGCGAACTCGGAAAACGACGCATGGAGGAAACCGTACGACACGTCAGACTCACCGACGCACAGGCCACCTACGAATACATGCACGCAAAGATGATGGACCATCACCACGAAAAGGCCTACGTGCTGATGCTCAACGCCAACCTCGCCGTCATCGACTGCATCTGCATCAGCGAAGGGGGAATCTGCGGAACAGCCGTCGACATCAGACGCGTGCTCCACGAGGCTCTCCTCTGCGACGGATGCACAGGCATCATACTCTGCCACAACCATCCCAGCGGAAACACCAGACCCTCAAGGCAGGACGAAATGCTCACCGCCGAACTGGCACAGGCGGCAAAAACCGTACACATACCGCTACACGACCACCTCATCGTCACCGACGGAGCCTACTACAGCTTTGCCGAAAACGGAAAAATCTGAACACCACACCACCACATGACACCCGAAGAGAAACTACATATCGAACAACGCATCGTTGAAGTGCTGAAGACCGTCTACGACCCCGAAATACCCGTCGACATCTACAGCCTCGGACTCATCTACCGCATCGACCTTGCCGACGACGGCATCCTCGACGTCGACATGACACTCACCGCTCCCAACTGCCCGGCGGCCGACTTCATCGTGGAGGACGTACGACTCAAACTCCAGGGCATTCCCGAAGTGACGGACGCACGCGTGAACCTCGTCTTCGAACCCGAATGGGACAAGGATATGATGAGCGAAGAGGCCAAACTCGAACTCGGATTCCTCTGACCCTCAGACACTTCCACGCACCAGCCACCGCACGGCAACCCCACGAAAAACATCCCCACCCACACACATCCCCCTCCCCGACCTGATGAAACCGATCTACTTCCTCAGCGATGCCCACCTGGGCTCCAAGGCCATCAGCAGCCGCCGTACACAGGAACGCCGACTCGTCAACTTCCTCGACAGCATCAAGCACAAGGCCGCCGCCGTATACCTCCTCGGAGACATGTTCGACTTCTGGTTCGAATACCGTCAGGCCGTGCCACGGGGCTTCACACGATTCCTCGGAAAAATCGCCGAACTCACCGACCTCGGAGTCGAGGTTCACTACTTCACAGGCAACCACGACATGTGGATGCTCGGCTACCTCGAGGAGGAATGCGGCGTCATCCTGCACCGCGAAACGTCGACCACCTGCGAAATCTACGGCAACATCTTCTACCTCGCACACGGCGACGGACTGGGCGACAACTCACGCGGTTTCCGATTCCTTCGTGCCATCTTCCACAGCCGCCTCTGCCAACGGCTCTTCAGGGCCATGCATCCCGACATCGGACTCGCATTCGGACTCGAATGGGCACGCCGGAGCCGCATGAAACGCGAGGACGGACAGGAACCGCCGTTCCAGGGCGAAAACAACGAACACCTCATACGGTTCGCAAAATCATACCTCAAGGACCATCCCGACATCAACTTCTTCATCTTCGGACACCGACACATCGACCACGACCTCATGCTCTCGCGCACATGCCGCGTCGTGCTCCTCGGCGACTGGATCAGGCTCTTCACCTACGCCGTCTTCGACGGGGAACACCTCTTCCTCGAAGACTACGTCGAGGGCGAGACGCAGCCATAAGGACCCGGGAACAACACAAAAAACTATCGAAAGACTGTAGCAAAACTGTAGAAAGCCTGTAGCAAATCACCTGCGACAAACGTCAAAGACTATATGAATGCAAAAGAAAAAGAGCGGGAATTCACACAGCTGGTGCAACGCCTGAAAGGTGCCATCACAAGCGTCTGCATGATGTATGCAGACGAACGCACACCCGTGGACGACCTCGTGCAGGAATCGCTCATCAACATCTGGAAAGGCTTCGACAGCTTCCAGGGACGCAGCGACATCAAGACGTGGGTGATACGCGTATGCATCAACACCTGCATCACCATGGACCGCAAACGCAAAAGCCGTCCGCAGACCAACAGCATCGACGAAACCTGCCGGAACATCATCAGCGAAGAGTCGGCCGACCCCACACTGCACGAGGCACGACTCAAGGAGCTCTACAGCCGCATCCAGCAGCTCAGCGTCTTCGACCGGGCCATCATACTCCTCTGGCTCGAAGGCATGCCGTACGACGAAATCGGAGAAATCGTGGGAATTACCGCCAAAAACGTCAGTGTCAGACTGGTAAGAATCAGGGAGACACTGAAGAAAATGTCCGGCAACACCACCGAATGACACGCACACACCATGCAAAATGCCGGAAAACCGACAGAAACGGACCCACGAAAAGATACAGAAGTTGAACCCCAGACAAGAAGAACCATGGAAAACAACCACGACCATATAGACCCCGAAATCCTGGCCATGCGTGAACAGCTCAGCCTGCTGCAGCGGAAACTCGACGAACGCATCTGCTTCGAGGACTCCATGCTACGCAGAGCCATGAAACGCAGTGCCACACAACTGCTCGAATGGGAATGGGTAGGACTTTCCGTATGCCTTCTCGCATTCGTCATGGCAGTGCCCGAGGTGCACAGACTGAACCTGAGCCACGGCATGCAGATCTTCACCACCGTATGGATTGGCATCATGGTGGCCGTACAGGCATGGAGCGTATGGTTCGTCAGCCGGAAACGCCGCGACATCATCGGCGGCAACCTGCTCCGCGCCAGCCAGCGCGTCATCATCTACAAACGCGTGGACCGCTGGTGCAAGCGCATCTTCATACCCACCGTAATCGTTTGGATTATTGTCTACCTCAACGAGGTGGTCGACCATTCAACCCTCGCCACCAGCAGCGCCGCATACCGCGCGGGAGTATACGTGGGAGGCATTGCCGGAGCACTCATCGGAGGCGGAATAGGATGGATCATCTACCGAAAGATGATGGGACACGTCAACGAACTCCAGCAACAAATCAACGAACTCAAACGCGAACAATAGGCCCAAGGGCTGCAAGGAAAGGGACACCACAAAGGCATGTCCCCTTTTTTGGTTCAGTACGAAACTTGAATACTTTTATCTTTTAGGAATTTATAAATCGCTTCGACAAGCAAGAGCAGAGTCAATTTTCCCAGGCTCTGAACCCACCTATACCACTTTTTCGAAAACAAACCTATGACCCTCCACATCATCTGCGCCCTTGCCGCCAACCGCGCCATCGGCAACAAAGGCCAGCTCGTATACTACCTCCCCGCCGACCTGCGCCACTTCAAGGCCCTCACCACGGGACACACCGTACTCATGGGCCGCAAAACCTTCGAATCGCTCCCGAAAGGCGCACTCCCCAACCGCCGCAACGTCGTCATCACACGCCAGGAAGGATACACACAGCCCGGCATCGAAGTGTTCCACACCTTCGAAGAGGCTCTGAAGGCCTGCGCCGCCGACGAACACGTCTACGTCATCGGAGGCGAGAGCGTATACGCCGCAGCACTGCCCCTGGCCGACGCGCTCTCGCTCACACACATCGAAGCCACACCCGAAGAGGCCGACACATTCTTCCCCGAAACCGACGGTAGCCTCTGGGAAACCGTGAGCACCGAACACCACGAACCCGACGAACGGAACACCGTACCCTACAACTTCACGGAATACCGGCGGAAAAGAGGATAAGGCTCAAGGCCGCACAGCACCGCTGCCAAGCCTATACCCAATCCCCACACAACGTCACGCACCGCCATCCTCCCCCGACTCCACCACCCTTCACCCGCACATCTCCAACATGCTGAAAACCCTGCTCATGCTCCTTTCCGCCACCTTCGCCCTGGGTGTACGCGCCGCCTCGGACAACGAGGTGCGGCTTACGCTCATCGAAACATCCGACGTCCACGGCAACTTCTTCCCCTACGACTTCCTCGCCGGCGGAAAACCCGGCAGCGGAAGCCTGGCACGCGCCGCCACATACATCGACTCACTGCGCCTGGCACGCGGCGACGACAGCGTCATCCTGCTCGACAACGGCGACATCCTGCAGGGACAGCCCACGGCATACTACTACAACTTCATCGACACCACCGCCACACACCTCTGCGCCGACGTGCTCAACCATATGCGCTACGACGCCGTCACCGTCGGAAACCACGACATCGAGGCCGGACACGACGTCTACGACCGGTGGGCAAGGCAGTGCCGGATGCCCGTGCTCGGCGCAAACGCCATACGCTGCAAGGACGGCAGCCCCTACTTCCTGCCCTATACCATCATCGAACGCCACGGCATACGCGTGGCAGTGCTCGGAATGATCACCACCGGCATACCGCAATGGGTGCCGCAAAACCTGTGGGAGGGCATGGAATTCCAGGCCATCGAGGACATTGCCAACCGCTATATGCCACGGCTACGCCACGAAGCCGACGTGGTGGTAGGGCTTTTCCATTCCGGAATGGGGAATCCCGAACGCTACACTCCCCTCGGCGAGAGCGTGGCAGAGGCCATCGCACGCCGCGTGCCGGGATTCGACATCATATTCTGCGGACACGACCACCGCATCGCCAACCGCACCGTGGTGAACTCCGAGGGCGGACGCACACTCATCCTCAACCCCGGCGCCAACGCCGAAGCACTGGCACAGGCCGAAATCACCGTACGCCGCGACGCTGAACACGGATTCACCACCATGCACGTGGGCGGAAAGACCGTCGACCTGCGGCAGCAGGAACCCTCGGAAACCTTCATGAAACGCTTCGAAGAGCCTTGCAACGCCGTCAGGAAATTCGTCACCGAGAAGGTAGGACGCTCACGGGCCACGATGGACACACGGCCATCCTTCTTCGGACCTTCGGCATTCGTCGACTTCATACACGAGATGCAGCTCCAGATCTCCGGAGCGGAAATCTCATTTGCCGCGCCCCTGGCCTTCGACGCCACCATCGCCCGGGGCGACATCACGGTATCCGACGTCTTCAACCTCTACCGTTACGAAAACATGCTCTACGTGATGGAGCTCTCGGGACGCGAAATCAAGGACTACCTGGAGTTCTCGTACGACGGATGGACGGCACAGATGACCTCGCCCGACGACCATCTCCTGCGCTTCCGCTCCGATGCCGCCAATCTCAAGGAACCCCAGCAGCGGCTGCAGACACCGAACTTCAACTTCGATTCCGCCGCCGGCATCCGCTACACCGTCGATGTCCGCCAGCCACGTGGAAGCCGCATCACCATACTCGGCATGGCCGACGGCCGCCCGTTCTGCCCCGACTCCACCTACCGCTGCGCCCTCAACTCCTACCGCGGCAACGGCGGAGGCCGACACCTTACAGAAGGGGCTGGCATACCCGCCGCCGAACTCGACCGCCGCACCGTCTGGCGGAGCGACCGCGACCTCCGGTACTACATGCTCCAGTACATCCGCCGCCAGGGCACAGTCAGCCCCAAACCCCTCGACCTTTGGCGGTTCATACCCGAAGACTGGGCGGAAAAGGCACGCAAAACCGACGAACGCCTGCTGGACAAGTAACCCTATATATGCCGGAAATACAGTCTGAACATTCCGGCAGACTCCGGGAAACCGGAACATCCGTAACCGCAGCATCCCACGGACTGCCCGGAATTACAGCCTGCACATAAAGAAAACACCCTCCCGCCTTCAGGGCACTCCACACGGAAAATGTGGAAGACCCGAAAAGGCAGGAGGGTGTTTCGTATGGTACTGGCCCTGCTTATGGGGCAGGCATCACTGCAAATTCTGACACTTGCAGGGATGGAAAAGGATGAAGATTACTTGCTGACGATGGCAAGGGTGTCGCTGGCAATCATCAGTTCCTCGTCGGTGGGAACCACCACCACCTTCACGCGGCTGTCGGGAGTGGAGATGATTTCCTCCTCGCCGAAGTTGGCACGGTTCTTCGCTTCGTCGAGCTTCACGCCGAGGAACTCGAGGCCCTGGGTGCTGTTCCAGCGGACATCCCACTGGTGTTCGCCCACACCGGCGGTGAAGACGATGATGTCTACGCCTCCCATTGCGGCGGCATAGGCACCGATGTACTTCTTGATGCGGTAGTTGTACATGTCGAGTGCGAGGGCTGCACGCTCGTTTCCGGCTTCGAAAGCGGCACAGATTTCGCGCATGTCGCTGCTCACGCCGCTGATGCCGAGCACACCGCTCTGCTTGTTCAGCAGGTTGCTCATCTCGTCGGGGGTGAAGCCTTCGTCCTTCATAATCTTCAGCACGGCGCTGGGGTCGGTGTCACCGCTGCGGGTTCCCATCATCAGACCTTCGAGGGGTGTGAGTCCCATGGAGGTGTCGACGCACTTTCCGCCGTCGACGGCGCTGATGCTGGCACCGTTACCGATGTGGCAGGTGATGATCTTCTGGTCCTCCTTCTTCACGCCGAGGAATTCACACACGCGGTCGGCGACGAAACGGTGGCTGGTGCCGTGGGCACCGTAGCGGCGGATCTTGTTCTCCTCGTAATATTTATAGGGAACGGCGTACATGTATGCCTTGGGAGGCATGGTCTGGTGGAAGGCGGTGTCGAAGACGAACACCTGGGGAAGCGAGGGAAGCAGGGCCTTGACGGCTTCGTAACCCTTGAGGTGTGCGGGATTGTGGAGGGGTGCGAGGTCCATGTAGGTAATCCATTCGCGGAGCATCTCCTCGTCCACGAGTCGGCTTTCGGCAAAGCGTCCTCCGGCCACGATGCGGTGTCCGGCGGCGGCAATCTCGTCGATGCTCTTGATGGCACCGTACTCGGGATGGAGCAGGGTGTCGAACATCATCTTGATGCCTTCGGTGTGTGTGGGGCATTCGAAGGGGATAATCTTCGTCTCGCCGTTGATCTTCGTCTTGAGGAATGCGCCTTCAAGACCGATTTTCTCGATTCCTCCTGCGGCGAGGACGCTCTTGTCGTCCATTTCGTAGAGCTTGTACTTGATGGAGCTCGAGCCGCAGTTTACAACTAATATTTTCATTTTATTGTATAGCTATTCAGTATTTGAAGGTCATTACTGTGCCTTGGCAGCCTGTGCCTGGCATGCGGTGATGGCAACCATCTTGTAGATGTCGTCGACGCAGCATCCGCGGCTGAGGTCGTTGACGGGGCGTGCGATACCCTGGAGGATGGGGCCGATGGCTTCGGCATGTGCCAGACGTTCCACGAGCTTGTAGCCGATGTTTCCGACCTCGAGGCAGGGAGCTACAAGGACGTTTGCCTTGCCGGCGATGGGGCTTCCGGGGCACTTCTTGGCACCTACGCGCTCCACGAGTGCGGCATCGGCCTGCATCTCGCCGTCAATCTTGAGTTCGGGAGCCATTTCCTGTGCCAGGCGTGTGGCTTCGATGACCTTGTCGCAGACCTCGTGCTTGGCGCTTCCCTTGGTGGAGAAGCTGAGCATGGCCACGCGGGGGTCCATGCCTGCCACGGCCTTGGCGGTCTGTGCGGTGCAGACAGCAATCTGTGCCAGCTGGTTGGCATCGGGCATGGGGGTTACGGCTACGTCGCCCATGACGATGACACCGTTGTCGCCGTATTCGGTAGCAGGGGTGATGAGGAGCATGGCACCGCTGACGCAGGTGATGCCGGGGGCGCACTTGATGATCTGGAGTGCGGGGCGGAGGGTGTCGCCGGTGGTGCTGAGGGCACCGCTGATCTGACCGTCGGCATCACCGCTCTTGATGATGAGGCATCCGAAGTAGAGGGGGTCGAGCACCTGCTGGCGGGCCTTCTCGATGGTCATGCCCTTCTTCGCACGGAGCTGGGCGAGGAGCTGGGCATATTCTTCGGTCTTCGGGCTGGTGGCAGGGTCGATGATGGTGGCCTTTCCGATGTGCTTCAGGCCGAGCTTGTCGGCGAGGGCATGGATTTCATCGGGGTTTCCGATCAGGATGATTTCTGCAAGTTCATCGCGGAGTGCCATATCGGCCGCCGTAATGGTGCGCTCCTCGAGGCTCTCGGGAAGCACGATTCGCTGCTTGTCGGCCTTGGCACGGGCGCAAAGCTGTTCGATGAGATTTGACATGGTTATATGAGATGTTTTTCAGAATATTTCTATGTCTCAGGATATCCTTCTTGAGGGTATTTCCCAAAATTTCCGGGATGCCCGGTCAAGACGGTCAAGAGAAAAGGATAATTTTGGTACTTTTATTGTGCGGCAAATTTACGACATTATTTCAGCCTGCATGCCGGAAGAGTGTGAATTTCTTAAAAAAAGTTCGGGAAAGTGCAGAAAATTTTTCCCCGCTACGGTGTGTATCGTCAGAATGCCGTACCTTTGCAGTCAGTTTTTTTCCCGGACTCCGTGCGGTTTTTCCCGGAAATGCGGAAAAGGACATCACCCCGAAACCCCGAAACAAACACGCAATCAAGTTATGAAAATAGGTTTTGACAACGAGAAGTACTGCCGCATACAGTCGCAGCACATCAAGGAACGTATTGCCAAATTCTCCGGAAAGCTCTATCTCGAATTGGGCGGAAAGCTCTTCGACGACCACCACGCAAGCCGTGTGCTCCCGGGATTCCAGCCCGACTCGAAGCTGAGCATGCTGAAGCAGCTGGCCGACTCCGCAGAGATTGTCATCGTCATCTCTGCCGTCGACATCGAGAAGAACAAGATGCGCGGCGACCTGGGCATCACCTACGATGAGGACGTGCTGCGCCTGCGCACGGAATTCCAGCACCGCGGCTTCCTCGTCGGCTCCGTCGTCATCACCCACTACAACGGTCAGAACTCCGCCGACCTCTACCGCCAGAAGCTGGAACGCCTGGGCATCAAGGCCTACTACCACTATACCATTGAGGGCTATCCCACGAATGTTTCGCTCATCGACTCCGACGAGGGTTTCGGCCGCAACGACTATGTGGAGACCACCCGGCCCCTCGTCATCGTCACAGCCCCGGGTCCCGGCAGCGGCAAGATGGCCGTATGCCTCAGCCAGCTCTACAACGAACACAAGCGCGGCGTGGAGGCCGGATACGCCAAGTTCGAGACTTTCCCCGTATGGAACCTCTCGCTGAAGCATCCTGTGAACATCGCCTATGAGGCTGCCACCGCCGACCTCGACGACGTGAACATGATCGACCCCTTCCACATGGAAGCCTACGACAAGGTGGCCATCAACTACAACCGCGACATCGAAATCTTCCCCGTCCTCGACGCCCTCTTCACCGGCATCTACGGCTACAACCCCTACAAGTCGCCCACCGACATGGGTGTGAACATGGTGGGATTCTGCATCAGCAACGACGAAGCCTGCCGCGAAGCCTCGAAGCAGGAAATCATACGCCGCTACTACGAAGCCCTCAACCGCCTCGCCGAGGGCGACGGCAACGAGGACGAGGTGAACAAGATTGCCCTGCTCTTCAAGCAGGCCGGCATCTCCACCGACGACCGCCGCTGCACCGTCGCCGCCAAGGACCGCAAGACCCGCAGCGGAGTGCACGCCGCCGCCATCGAACTCGCCGACGGCACCCTCATCACCTCCGAAACCAGCCCCCTGCTCGGCCCCAGCGCCGCACTGCTGCTCAATGCCACCAAGCACCTGGCAGGCATCGACCACAGCGTGAAACTCATACCCCAGGAGATGATTGAGCCCATACAGAAGACGAAAGTCGAATACCTCGGAGGCAACAACCCCCGCCTCCACACCGACGAGGTGCTCGTGGCACTCTCCGTCCTCAGCCAGCACGACGACAACTGCCGCCGCGCACTCACACAACTTCCCGAACTCCGCGGATGCCAGGTACACTCCACAGTGATGCTCTCCGAGGTGGACCGCAAGATATTCAAGAAGCTCGGCTGCGGACTGACCTGCGACCCCGCACGCAAGTCATAAGGACTCCACCCATTTTCCAAGGAAGCAGCCATGAAAATCCTCATCACCGGAGCCTCGGGTTTCGTAGGTTCCTTTCTCGTAGAGCATGCCCTGGCCGAGGGTTTCGACACCTGGGCAGCCATGCGCCGCACCTCGTCGCGACAGTATCTGACGGACCCCCGCACACAGTTCATCGAGCTCGACCTCGGCAACGACGCCCGCCTGCAGGACCAGCTCCGCCAGCACGTGGCCGAACACGGTGCCTTCGACTGCGTCATCCATGCCGCCGGCGCCACAAAGGCACCTTCCGAAGCGGCATTCCGCAAGGTGAACGCCGAAGGTACGGAACGCCTGGCACGCCTGCTCCTCCAGACCGGCGCACTCGTGCCGCAGGGCCGGTTCGTCTTCGTCTCCTCGCTCAGCGTCATGGGTGCCGCACTCGAAGCGCCCCTCTGCGATGCCAAAGGCCGTCCGCTGCCGGGAGCCGAACGCTACCGCCCCGTCAGTGCCGACGACGTCCCGCAGCCGAACACCGCCTACGGCCGTTCGAAACTCGAGGCCGAACGTCTACTTGCCGCCATCGATGGCCTCAACTACGTGGTGCTGCGGCCCACAGGGGTCTACGGTCCGCGCGAACGCGACTACTTCCTCATGGCCGACTCCATACGCCGCCATGTGGACTTCGCCGTGGGATACCGTCCGCAAATCATCACCTTCATCTACGTCCGCGACCTCGTCGACGCCTGCTTCGCTGCCCTCACCCGCGGCGAACGCGGCAAGGCCTACCTGCTGAGCGACGGCCTCGACTACGACAGCCGGGCTTTCTCCGACCTCCTGCAGCAGGAAATGGGCGTCAGGGGCGTGCTGCACATCAAGGCGCCGGAATGGGTGCTCCACGGCATCTGCGCCTTCAACTCGTGGCTGGCACGCTTCACACACAGGATGCCCACGCTGAACATGGACAAGTTCCAGATTCTGCGCCAGCGCAACTGGCGTTGCGACATCACACCCGCACATACCGACCTGGGCTACACCCCACAATGGCCTCTCCACCGCGGCGTGAAGGAGGCCGTGGCATGGTACAAGGCCAACGGATGGCTCTGACACCGGCAGGCCCGCCGCCCGTACAGCCATACGCAACGCACAACGCCCAATACACATTGACGGCAGACACCGCTTTTCCAAGCGCAGTGCCTGCCGTCAGTTCGTTTTAATGGGAATCTATAAATTGAATTGGTTCGCAGTCTTTCACCAATATCACAGACTATTCCTGCAAGTGTTGTTCTAAAAGGAATTACCTTAGGCAAATAGGGAGTTGGAATAGACGCAGGTACAGTGCAAAAGCATGATATAACCTACAAGTCTTCACCATTTGCCCTATTGTACTCATTATCATAAAACATCGTTATTTGATATTTACCTAATTGCTCAGAAATCATAAACCAAACAGGCTTCTTAACGATTTTTTTAAGAGCATACATGGTAGATATCTTATGTATATCTTCAGATATTTCCTCCGAAGGATTCTCCAATTGTTCTATGGTATATTTCGAATAAATCAAAGATTGTAGTCCTTCTATAAAATTTGGTGCAGTAGTATCAGCCATTTGATAAAAAATAGCCTCATAACGTTTGTTATTAACATTCATTTCGTATGAGATATCTTCATCGTCTTTAAGTTTTTGGTCATCTTCATGCAAGCTGCAATACCTCGAATTGTTTTTGAAC
>SFJN01000110.1 GCA_004555055.1 Bacteroidales bacterium
CTAAGAAAACAGGTGCAATACAAGGAGGCATAACCTTATCACAAAAACTAATTATATCTCTATGTTCAAAGAAAATCGTGGAGAAGTGATGCATGGCATTCTTCTCATTGTGCTCTTCTCGCTCTCGGCGTTCTATATCGCTGATTTCCAATGGGTGAAAGACCTTTCACTCAGTCCGTTGATTGTGGGCATCATTCTTGGAATGCTCTATGCAAACAGTCTGCGTAACAAGATTCCGGAAACCTGGGTGCCGGGATTCAAGTTCTGTACCAAGCAGATACTGCGTACGGGAATCGTGCTGTATGGTTTCCGGCTCACGTTTTCCCAGGTGCTCGAAATCGGGCCCAGTGCCATCCTCTACGATGCCATAATCATTTGCGGCACCCTTGCCCTTGGACTTGTTTTGGGGAAAGTCTTGGGGCTCGACCGCGACACCACCCTCCTCACCTCCACCGGAAGTGCCATCTGCGGTGCTGCCGCAGTGCTGGGGGCTGAACCTGTGGTGCGTAGCGAATCGCACAAGACGGCCATTGCCGTAAGCACGGTGGTCATCTTTGGCACCCTCTCCATGTTTCTCTATCCTATGCTCTTCCGTAGCGGAGCCCTCGACTCGCTTTCTGCCACGCAGGTGGCGGTCTACACCGGAGGTACGCTCCACGAGGTGGCTCATGTGGCAGGTGCCGGAAATGCCATGGACCCCACTGACGCGCTGGGCATTGCAGGACCGGCGACAATCACCAAAATGATTCGCGTCATCATGCTCGCACCAGTCCTCATCGTCATGGCATGCTTCTTGAGACGTTCGGACGGACAAGGCAAGAAGGCAAAGATTACCATTCCTTGGTTTGCCTTCGGCTTTATCCTTGTCATCCTTCTGAACACCCTGTTGCAGTCGTTGGACATGCTGCCCCAGGATATCCTTTCAGCAACGCTCTACGGCAAGGGGGCGTGGATGGAGAAGGCCGACACTTTCCTGCTCACTATGGCGATGACGGCCCTCGGTGCCGATACCAGCATCGACAAATTCAAGAAAGCCGGAGCTAAACCCTTCTACCTCGCTTTCGGACTGTATCTTTGGCTCGTGATTGGAGGCTATTTCCTCGTCAAAGCCATTGCATAAATGGCGAGGAATACGACACAGGCAGGTGCGGACGCTCCATCCTCACCTGCCTGTGCTGTGTATATAAGATTATGTTTTACAACGCTATATTTTTCCCAAGATGCGGTCCATTACCCAGTTCGTGGGAGTGGCACTCACACTGTCGCACCTGCAAATGGAATGTCCGAGCAGATGGTCGTGAATCTCACGAAGCAACGGGAGCTGCACAAAGGAAGGGTTGTCGACTTTGATGTGGTACTCCCCCTTCATGTTGATGAGATGCAGAGGAGAATAGCTGAAAACGGAAAACGAAAGCTGGCCGCCGTCGCCCAAAATCAGAATACGGTCTTCACGGGCGCTTTCGTGCGCAACAAAACTCCAGGTTCCTGAGGCAGGCATGCCGCTGTGGAAAAGCATGGAGGCAGCAACGGTGTCTTCGGCTGTGTAAAGCCCTCCACGGTTCGCGGTGTAGCCCTGGGCCTCCACCACTGGTCCGAAAAGATGCTGAAGAAGGTCAAGCTGATGGGGTGCAAGGTCGTAGAAATATCCGCCTCCCGCAATGTCGGGCTGCAGGCGCCATGGCAAGTTACGATTATTGTAGTCGAACTCCCGCGGTGCGGCGGCAAAGCGTATCTGTGCTGTGAGTACCTTGCCCACAGCACCCTCCTCGATAAGCGATTTTACACGTTGGAAATAAGGAAGGTACCGGCGGTAGTAAGCCACAAAGCACGGAAGACCATAACGTGCCGAAACGCGGTTGATGCGTAGACAGTCGTCGTAGTGGGTGGCAAGAGGCTTTTCGACATATACCGCCTTGCCCGCCATTAGCGCCGACACCGCATAAGTGGCATGAGTGGAAGGCGGTGTGGCAATGTAGACGGCATCGATGTCGGGGTCGGTAACCAGGTTCTGCGCATCGTTGTACCATCGGCGGATGTGATGCTTGTGGGCAAAATCCCTGGCGTGAGACTGGGTGCGGCTCATGACGGCAACTATTTCGGCCTCCGGGAGCGCCGAAAACGCCGGGATAGCATGCCGCTCCGTGGCCTCACCGCAACCGATAAAGCCCCATTTTACGGACTTTCTCTCTTCCATGTCAATAAATCTTTTGGGAAATTCTTGGAAATTGGCCAAATGGAAAATGGTCTGCTATGTGGATTTCGAGAATGCAGAATAGAAATCGGGCAAAACCTCATAGGCACGTTTTTCGGCCTTCAATGTGCAAAGGTACGTTTTTTTTCGTATATTTGCACGCATATCCACTATTTTCTGTTTGCTAATGAAAGACCTCATACAGACTTCGGTCGATATACTCCCCCATATAAAGCCTTGGACGAAGATACTGTGGAAACCTTTTTTAGAGTCTGCAGTAGCCGCAGGGGCATTCCTGACCTCTGCTTTTGCACTGCTGGCATCGCACGACACTTCAGACAGCGACATGGTTTCGTTCGTCTTCGGCGATACTTTGGTCCAGCTTGCTCCCCTGTTTATCGTTGCCCTTGTGCTGGGGCTGGTGTCATGCATCTTGGGCGTTGTTTTCGCCTGCAAAGCTCACCGCAAAGTATGCAACATCTTGAAAGATTTCGGGCAGAAGGACTTCACTCGCCAGCGAAGAAGTTTGCTTGGTGTGGAGTTGTCAGGGCTTTTGTTGCTGTTGTTGGCTGCGCTTTTGCTGCCATCCCTCATCCTGATGCTCAGTGCATTACAGGCAAACAGGAGCAGCGTGCTCCTCGATGTGACGCACACTCCCTCATGGCCATACGTCGCCATATTCATGGTTTCGGCAGCCGCTACTGTTTTACTGATGACAACCGCAACCTTCACAAGGGCATGCTTCCGCAATCTCTCCAGAAACAACAAGGCAGAAACAGTTGCTGAAGGGTAACATTCACGACTTTATCAATGACAAGAATAATGAACACCAATTCCAGAATTCTCCTGGCACTGACGCTTGCGGCAGGACTCCTTGAGGTGCAGGCCTCCGGACCTCTCCGCAGGGCGCGTACCCTACCACTTTCTGATACGGAATGCGTAGAAGTGCAGAAAGTGGGAAATGCCGAACATTCTTGGTACGAGTCGGCCGACGGCCGACAGTGGACGTTCGATGGTCGCACACAACGGCTTGTACGTTGGGTGGGAGCTTCGTACCCTGCCCCACTTTATGCATACAGTGCCTCCGGTGAAAACGGCATGGGCAACTTGGGGACATCAGGACAGGGTGTGGTGCCCTCTATTGGGGAGCCCTGCATACCCGTCATCATGGTGGCATATGCCGATCTCGATTTCCAGGAAGGGACCGACTGCACGAAGGTGTCGCGTTTCCTGAACGAAACTGGATATGCCGACGAACCCCTCGCAAAAGGCAGTGTAGCAGACTATTTCCGTGCGTGCAGTTACGGAAATTTCGTGCCACGCTTTGATGTCGTGGCAAAAGTGACGCTCAAAAACGGCTACAAGCATTATGGCGCACACCAAGGTTCGCTCAACGATGCCCATGTGACGGACCTCGTAAAGGAAGCTGTGGAACAGGCTTGCGCACAAGGAGTGGACTTTGCGCCATATGCCGTGGACGGCAGAGCGCCCATTGTCAGCATTATCCATGCCGGGCCCGGAGAGCACGAGGATTACGGCGATGACTGCGATGACTACGTTTGGGCGCATTTCCGGCCGATGACGATTCCGGCTGACGGTGTAAGTTTTGCCTCGTATATTATCAATAACGAAACGCTCCGGTACTTCAAGGGGGGAGTTGTGGAAAAGGAACCGATGACCGGCATCGGCACCTTCTGCCACGAATTCGGACACGCCCTCGGACTACCCGACATGTACGACACCAACGGGGAGTACGACGGCAAGGCCGACACCCCGGGATATTGGGACATCATGGACTATCAGTTTATGTACGACGGTTACCGCCCCACCTCATACAGCGCCTACGAACGCTCTATGCTCGGATGGTTGCAGATAAAACCTTTGAAGGAAAACGGAGCATATACGCTGATGCCTCTTGACGGCACGGCAACGGAAGGCAGCGTGCAGGCAGCATGCGTGGTAAACCCTCAGAATCCCTCAGAATATTTCATCTTCGAAAATCGAAGGAAAAGCGATTTCTATGCTTCGTCCTATCTCGGCGAGGGCATGCTTGTCTGGCATGTCGACTATAGCGCCACGCTGTGGAACCAGAACCGGGTAAACACGGATGCCGCACTGCAGCACGTGCAGGTGGTTCCTGCCGACGGACAGTGGCAAAGCGTGAAGGACGTGAACCTTACCGATGATACCGGAAAGCGCTATACCTATCCTGGCGACCTTTTCCCAGGATATGAGGAAGTGACGGCTTTCGACGTTCTGACCGCAAAATTCCATCTTGGAAGTCTGGAAGACGCCATACATGACATCAAGGTGAACGACGACGGAACGGTTTCGTTCTACTTCTCTTCCGCAACAGGCATAGCAAACATCCCTGCAGACAGCGTACCGCATACGATGATATACGACATCCAAGGACGGAGGTTGCAGGCCCTGCCCCGACATGGTCTGTACATCATGGACGGAAGTCTGTGGCAGAGCCGCTAAATTGCCGTCCCTCAGATGACCTCAGACAGCAAGAACAGCAAGACAGGCATATTTTATTTACTACACACATTACTTTTCTATTCAATATCTGGGGGGGATGGCGCGGACAGCCTGAGCATAAAGCTGTCCCCCTTCATCCTTTCAGATTCAAACAAGACTGTTAATTACCTATATGAAAGCTTACGTATTTCCCGGTCAGGGTGCCCAGTTCGTCGGAATGGGCAAAGACCTCTATGAAAATCATCCCGTTGCTAAGGACCTCTTCGAGAAGGCCAACGAAATCCTTGGCTTCCGCATCACTGATATCATGTTCAACGGTACAGACGAGGAGCTGAAGCAGACCCGCGTGACGCAGCCTGCAGTATTCCTTCACAGTGTTATCAGTGCCGTTTGCCTTGGCGACGCCTTTCAGCCCGATATGGTGGCAGGCCACAGCCTTGGCGAAATGTCGGCACTCTGTGCCGTAGGCTGTGTCTCTTTCGCTGACGCCCTGCGTTTAGTATATGCCCGTGCCATGGCCATGCAAAAGGCCTGCGAGGCATGTCCTGGAACAATGGCCGCCATTATCGGACTTGAAGATGAAAAGATAGAGGCCATTTGCGCTGAGGTTACCGCAGAAACCGGAAAAGTCGTTGTCGGAGCCAATTACAATTGTCCCGGACAGCTTGTGATATCCGGAGAGCGCGAAGGCGTCGAGACCGCATGTGAGCGCCTAAAGGAGGCTGGTGCCAAGCGTGCACTTGTGTTGCCCGTAAGCGGAGCCTTCCACAGTCCGCTCATGAAGCCTGCCAAGGAAGAACTGGAAGCTGCCATTGCCGCAACGGAATTCAAGACCCCCAAGTGCCCTGTATACCAAAATGTAGACGGCGCTGTGCATGCTGACCCTGAAGAAATCAAGGCCAACCTCATTGCCCAGCTCACTGCAAGCGTCAAGTGGACAAGCGAGGTGAATGCCATGATTGCTGCCGGTGCCACCGAGTTTATCGAGTGCGGACCCGGCAAGGCACTGCAGGGAATGATTGCCAAAATCAGTCGTGGCAATGCCGCTGTCAGCGTCACCGGTGTCACCTTCTGAGTGTTTTCTCAAATTTGCCGCCCATAAATGACGATATATCAAATATTTACACGTCTGTACGGTAATGCTTGCTCCAACAATATCAAAGATGGTACTCTTGCACAGAATGGCTGTGCAAAGCTCAATGGGTTTTCGGAGGCTGTACTGCATCGCATAAAGTCTGACGGCTACACGCATGTATGGTTCACGGGAGTGATAGAGCATGCCACTCAGACCGACTATTCGCAATATGGCATCGAGCGCAACCACCCTGCAATTGTAAAAGGCCGTGCCGGTAGCCCCTATGCCATAAAGGACTACTACGACATTGATCCCGACCTTGCCGTTGATGTGAAAAAGCGCATGTCGGAATTTGAGCAGCTCTTGAAGCGTACGCACAAGGTGGGACTGAAGCTGATTGTCGACTTTGTGCCCAACCACGTGTGCCGTCAGTACCATTCGGACGCTGCCCCCAAGGGAGTGGAAGACTTGGGCGCAGGCGACGATACGGGCATGCATTTCTCTCCCGCCAACAATTTCTATTATTGCTGGGGAGAACCTCTGCATACCGACTTTGCCCTCCGGCGCGATGCTGCGGAATACCCTTACATCGAACAGCCTGCGAAGGCCACCGGCAACGACCACTTCGACGCCTGGCCTTCGGCAAACGACTGGTATGAAACGGTTAAGCTCAACTACGGAGTGGACTATTGCGATGCCGGTGGACGCAGTATGCACTTCGACCCTATACCCTCCACCTGGACGAAGATGCTCGACATCCTGCTCTTCTGGTGCGCGAAGGGTGTGGACGCCTTCCGTTGCGATATGGCGGAGATGGTGCCAGTGGAATTCTGGGAATGGGCCATAGGCCGCGTACGCCAGGCATATCCCTCCATCGTCTTCATTGCCGAGGTTTATAATCCTGCGCTTTACCGCGATTACATTTGCCGTGGAGGCTTTGACTATCTCTACGATAAGGTGGGGCTCTACGATACTCTTCGTGCCGTGGTCCGTGGCGAAGCACCGGCATCGGCCATCACCGGGCAGTGGCAGTGTGTGGATGATATCCGCAAGCATATGCTCTACTTCCTGGAGAACCACGACGAACAACGCATCGCCTCACCATTCTTCTGCGGCGATGCCCGCAAGGCGATGCCCGCCTTTGTTGCCGAAGCCTTCATGAGCAACAATCCCCTGATGGTCTATGCAGGGCAGGAAATCGGAGAACGTGCCGATGACGCCGAAGGTTTCTCCGGTCGCGACGGACGTACAACCATCTTCGACTATTGGTCGCCGCAGAAACTGCAGAAACTTTTTGCGCTCGGGGCCGACGGAAAAGTACGGAAAAACGCACAGACCGCATTTGCACAGACTGCATATGCGGGTAACGGACTCGTCATGACAGCCGAAGAAAGGGAACTCTACGCCACTTATCGCAGGATTATCTCCCTGCGCGAAAGCGAAAGTGCACTCGTCGCCGGACAATTCTACGACCTGATGTACGTCAATCATGACTATGCTCAAAAATTCGATTCCAAACGGCATTACGCCTTCTTGCGTCGCAGCGAGGACCAGCTGCTGCTCGTAGTCTGCAACTTTAGCGACAAGGCTTCGGAAATGGGCGTGCGCATCCCTACACATGCCTTCGAATATCTCCGCATTCCCGAGGGAAGTTTCCGTGCTGCCGAACTGCTTTCCGGCGAAAAGTTCGCCCTGGCCATGCATCCCGACGGCTTTACGCAAGTGCAGGTTCCGGCTCATGGGGCAGTATGTTACAGCATTCAGTGTCAGGATTAACCGGGCATTCTTCCCTTCCCTCTTCTCCCTTCTCCCTTCTCCTCATTATCATCATTTCTGCAAGAATAATATGGTTGTATTCCCCTGTTGCAAGATTAATCTTGGACTCAATGTGGTGGCACGCCGTTCGGACGGATATCACGACATAGAAACCCTGTTCTACCCTGTCCCGCTGAACGACAATTTGGAGGTGGTGACTGCCCCCCGCCTTACCACCTCCTACGTGCTCCACGAAACAGGCATTCCCCTTGAGGGGAGTGGACAGCACAATCTTGTCGTGCGCGTGCTGGAAACGCTGCGTGAGACCTACCCCCAGCAGATACCTCCGGTGGAGATATGGCTTCACAAGCGTATCCCTGCCGGTGCCGGCCTTGGCGGAGGTAGCAGTGATGCCGCCTTCATGATGCGCCTGCTCAACACACAGTATGATTTGGGGATGAACGACGAGGACATCGAATACCGTCTTGCCAGGTTAGGAGCTGACTGCGCATTCTTCAACCGTTGCAAACCGGCATTTGCCACAGGCATCGGCGACCGTCTGATGCCCGTCAACCTTTCGCTTGCAGGGTGGAATCTCGTCTTGGTAAAGCCCGACGTCTATGTGTCCACGCGCGAGGCCTTCTCGATGATTGTCCCCCAGCGTGCCGACCATCCTTTACTCGAAGCGCTGCAACGACCAGTTGAGACATGGCGCGAAACGGTGTCCAACGATTTTGAGAAAAGCGTCTTCCTCCACTACCCTAAAATAGCAGCCATAAAGGCCACACTCTATGATATGGGAGCGGTGTATGCCTCGATGAGTGGCAGCGGTTCGTGCGTCTATGCGCTCTTCCACGACAGGCAACCGGAAGTGAAGGACATCTTCCCCGACTGCTTCGTGTACGAAACGCGCCTCCGCATCCTTCCATAACCTTTTGGTTTTCCAAGCTAATTTATAGAGTTTATAGAGCACCCTTTTATCATGCCATACTATGACATCCCTTGAAATCCAAGCAAATCGTCAGAAATTCCTCGATTATTGCAGGACATACATCCAACGCGATGGTCTGGAGAATCTTTTGGGATATCTCGAAAAAACAGACTTCTTTTCCGCCCCCTCTAGCACCAAATTCCATTTGAACACCCCGGGAGGTTTGTGCAAGCATTGTCTCAATGTGTTCGAAACAGCCCTACGGGTGAACAAGCATGTGCTGCTTCCTCAGCAGCACGATGGCAACTGTATATTCCCCGAGCCCCTTTCAGCAGAAAGCATCGCCATCGTTGCCCTGTTCCACGATGTGTGCAAATGCAACATTTACAAGGAAACGGAGCGATGGCGGAAGAGCGACAAGGGGAAATGGGAAAGTTATGCAGGATATGAGGTGAAAGACGAATTCCCGTTCGGGCACGGTGAGAAATCCTGTCATATGGTGAGCCATTATCTCCGCTTGAAGCGTGATGAACTCCTTGCCATTCGTTG
>SFJN01000111.1 GCA_004555055.1 Bacteroidales bacterium
GCACAGGCTTTGCTTATGTAGGAAAGGAATACCGCATTCAGGTTGGAGAACGTGAACAGTTCATAGACTTGTTGTTCTACAATCTCAACTTGTCTTGCTATGTGGTGATTGAAGTTAAAATCGGCAGGTTCGAGTTTGCAGACATTGGTCAGTTAGGTGGATATGTCGTTTCCTGCAATCATATTCTGCGGAAAGAAGGTCGCGACAATCCTACCATTGGTTTGCTTATATGTAAAGAGAAAGACCGCATTCAAGCTCAATATGCTTTGGAATCAAGCTCACAACCAATAGGCATTTCCGAGTATGATTTGGAAAAATTCTATCCAGAGAAGGTGGAGGGTACCATTCCAACCATCGAGGAAATTGAAATGAAGTTGAATCAATTATCATCAAAGCGTTGTACATCATAGTAGTCAACATTGTAAGACACAGCGTCGTATTCTTCATTGCCCACTTTTTTCCAAAACTTTTTTTCGGGAGGGGAGAATATGACCCGGCCAGCCTTGCTTGATCAGGAGGGCCACTGACGAAGACAGGGGCTCACTCCCTTCTCCCAGCCTCCTCCACCTGCCTGCGCCCCCTCCCATTTTCCGCCTCATTTCTTTTGAAAAAATCAAAGTTGCACACTCTATCGTGCAGTTTTCCGGCAAAGTTGCACGCTCCATCATGCAACTTTCGTACAACCAAAAGGCTGAGTACCATTGCGAGGTACTCAGCCCTTATCTTTATTTTACCTATTCCTACGGCAAAGGCTAACTGTTCTTCCGGTAACTCCTCACCGCCCAGCAGGCCATGACGCAGGCGATGGCGGCAAGGGCACACAACTGGTGGGCGATGTTGCGGAAATCGCCGCCTCGGACGAAAACCGTACGGATGGCATCGACAAAGTAATGCATGGGATTGACGTAGGTGGTGAGATAGGCCAGGTGGGGCATCGAACGCACGGGGGTGAAGAGTCCGCTGAGCAGGAGCATGCACACCACGAAAAACCACATCACGAACACCGCCTGCTGCATCGTATCGCTGTAGTTAGAAATAATGAGGCCGAAACTGCTCCAGAAAACGGCGAGCAACATGGCAAGGACAAAGACAAGCCACAACGGACCCTGGCAGGTGATGCCGTAGAGGACCCACGACAGAAGCAGACAGACCACCACGACAAAGAGGGCAATCATCCAGTAGGGCACCAGCTTGGCAAGGATGAACGCCCACTTGCTGACGGGGGTCACGTTCATCTGCTCGATGGTGCCGGCCTCCTTCTCCCCGACAATGTTGAGCGTAGGGAGGAAACCGCACATCAGCATCATCACCATGGCGAAGAGGGCGGGAATCATGAAGAGCTTGTAGTTCAGATGCTTGTTGTAGAGAAAGAGGACCGACACCTGCGACTTCAAGGCCTCGACCGTCGGACTGACGTGGGCGGTGACAATCTGCGAGAGGTAGGTGCTGCCGATAGAACCTTTCGTACCGTTGACGGCATTGGCGGCAATGAGCACCTGCGGGCGGCGGCCCTGGGTGAGGTCGCGGCTGAAATGCCGGGGAATCACCATCACCACATCGGCATCCATAGCCTCGATGTCCTTCAAAGCATCCTGATAGGTCGGCTTCTGGCCGTTGAAACGGAAATAGCGGCTGGCCTCCACGCTGTGTACAAGGCGTTGCGAAAGGGTAGAACGGTCGTGGTCCACCACATCCACCCGCACATTTTTCACCTCCTGGTTCATCACCCACGGCATGACGCACATCATCATGATGGGAAAAATGATGATGAGACGGGGCAGGAACGAATTGCGGCGTATCTGCAAGAATTCCTTTTGTATGAGATATCTGAGCATAGCAATCAATCGGTCTATATACCTTGCCTTGAACGTTCATTCCAGGCGGTTGCGGAACTTGACGAGTGCCACGGTGAGGAAGAAGAGTGCCATGGCCGAAAGTATGGCAGTCTCGCGGACGACATCGGCCACACCGACACCCATCACCATCAGTTTGCGCATGGCCTGGATATAGTATCTTGGGGGCACCACCGCCGCTATCCATTGCAGCACCGCCGGCATCGACTCGATGGGGAAAAGCATGCCCGAAAGCATGACAATGGGCACCAGGAGCACCATGGCCGAGAGGAGCAGCGCCATAAGCTGGGTGGTGGCGATGTTCGATATCAGCAGCCCGAGGGCCAGGGCAAGGATGATGTAGATGGCCGAAACGGCATAGATGCAGAGGATGCTTCCCGCCATCGGCACCTCGAGGACGTAGCGTCCCATAAGGAGTATGACGGTAAGGATGACGAAAGCCAGCATCAGATAGGGCACCACTTTCGCCACGATGACCATCAACGGTCTGACCGGCGACACCAGCAGGACCTCCATGGTGCCGCGTTCCTTCTCGCGGACGATGGAGATGGACGTCATCATGGCGCATACGAGCATGAGGAGCATGCCGAGAATGGCAGGCACGAAATTGTATGCCGAACGCATCTGGGGGTTATAGAGCAGTTTGCCATTCACCGCTCCGCCCGGCATGTTCGTAATCACGCCTGTAGCATAGTTCGTCCACTGTTGCGCCATGTTGGGGTCGGCACCGTCGACGATAAACTGTATGCCGGACTGTCGGGATGCGAAATCCTGTCCGAACACCACCGCCAGGTCGGCCTTCTGGCGGCGTATCAGGTTCTCGGCCTCGCGGGGTGTGGCGACCGTCTGTACGATGTTGAAATATTCCGATGCCGCAAGTCGTTCTACAGCCTGTTGCGTCCGGTGGTCCGTCTGCGAGGTGACGACAACCGTACGCACGTTCTTCACGTCTGTGGTGATGGCGAATCCGAAGAGGAGCATCAGCACCACGGGCATGCCGAAAAGGATGAGCATCGTGCGCCTGTCGCGCAGGATGTGCCATGTTTCTTTCTTTACAAACCACCAAAAACTCTTTGCCATTATTCTCCTCTTTTTGCCTCACGTGCAAGATACGTGAAGACATGGTCCATATCCGGTTGTCCGAAGCGTGCCTTCAGTTCAGCGGGTGTGCCGATGGCGCTGATTTTTCCGTCCACCATGATGCTGATGCGGTCGCAGTATTCGGCCTCGTCCATATAATGGGTGGTGACGAACACCGTGATGCCCCGATGTGCGGCATCGTAGATGAGTTCCCAGAACTGCCGTCGCGTGGCAGGGTCCACGCCGCCGGTAGGCTCGTCGAGAAAGACGATGTCCGGTTCGTGGAAGATGGCCACCGAAAAGGCGAGCTTCTGTTTCCATCCCAAAGGCAGGGCTCCTACAAGGTCGTTCTTGTGGTCGGCGAAGTGCAGTTGTTCGAGCAGGACGTCGGTCTTCCGGCGGATTTCTTCAGGGTCCATCCCGTAGATACCGCCGAAGAGGCGGATGTTCTCCGCAATGGTCAGGTCGCCGTAGAGCGAGAACCTCTGGCTCATGTATCCGATGTGCTTCTTTATCTGCTCATGTTCCGTGCGGATGTCGTAGCCTGCCACGGTTCCCGTTCCGGCCGTGGGTTGGTGGAGGCCGGTGAGGATGTGCATGGCAGTGGTCTTGCCGGCACCGTTGGCTCCGAGGAAACCGAAGATTTCCCCACGTCGTACGGAAAAACTGATGTCGTCGACGGCATGGAACGTACCGAAAGCCTTTACAAGATGCGAAACCTCGATAACGTTTCCGCCGCTGTTCCCCACCGGTGCCGTACGGTCGATGGGAGGCGGGTTGAAGATGTCCCTGAAGTTTTCGAGTATAGTCTCCGGTGTTCCGATGCCCAGCACCCTACCCTCGTTAAGGAAAGCCACACGCTGGCAACGTCGCACCTCGTCGAGATAGGGGGTCGAAGCCACGATGGTGATGCCACGGCGGTGAAGGACTTCGAGCATGTCCCAGAATTCCTTCCGGCTGACGGGGTCGACACCGGTGGTGGGTTCGTCGAGGAAGAGGACTTCGGGCTGGTGCACCAACGCGCAGCACAGCGCGAGTTTCTGTTTCATTCCGCCGGAGAGGGCACCGGCCTTGCGGTGCTTGAAGCGTTCTATCTGCGAATAGATGGCGCGTATGCTTTCGTACCCTTCTTCGAGCGTCGTCCCGAAAAGTTCGGCAAAGAACCTGAGATTCTCCTCCACGGTAAGGTCCTGGTAGAGCGAAAACCTGCCGGGCATATACCCTACCCTCCGGCGTATCTCCCTCATCTGTCCACGCACATCGCAGCCTGCCACCGCAGCCCTGCCGCCATCGGGGAGCAGGAGGGTGCAGAGGATGCGGAACAGGGTGGTCTTCCCCGCGCCGTCGGGACCGACGATTCCGAAGAGTTCGCCCTCACCGACGGTAAGGAAGACATCGTCCAGCGCCCTTACCTTGCCATAGGACTTCGTTACATTGCAAACCTCTATCATGGTCAGGGGTTGTCAGAATTTCACTTCGCCGTACATGCCCATCTTGATGTATCCATCGTTCTTCACCGCCACCTTGAGGGCATAGACCAGGTCGGCACGCTCATCGTCCGTCAGGATGGTCTTGGGCGTGAACTCCGAACGGCTCGAGATCCAGGTTACCGTCCCGGCGTATTCGCGCTTCTGCCCCTTGCCGTAGTCGGCATAGACCTTGGCCTTCTGTCCGACCCGGATGTGCTGCAACTGTGCGGAGGTGACGTAGGCGCGCATGAACATATGGTCGGTATCCGCCATCTTGAAGAGGGGTTTCCCGACGGCTACAAACTCTCCGCGCTCCACATATTTCTCTATCACCGTGCCGCTGGCAGGGGTGCGGACATGGCATTTCGCAAGCTGGTCGAGGAGTTGCTCGCGCTGTACGTCGGCAGCCTCCATCTGCCTGTCGAGGGCATTGGTGCTGACACTCAGCGACGACCGCAGGGCTTCCACCTGCCGCTGCAGCACTTCCACCTGGCTGTCGGCATCGTCGAGCATCTTGCGGGGTGCGGCACCGTCGGCCACCAGTTCGCGGTAGCGTTGCTGCTCCTGGCGGGCCTTTGCCAACTGTTCGCGTGTGGCGGCAAGCTGTTTCTCCATGTCGGGCTTCTGACTCTGGTAGACCTTCCTCGACGCTTCGGTCTGGGCAACCTTCAGCCACAGTTGCACGGTATCGATGAGTGCCACCTCACGGCCCTGCTCCAACCGGTCGCCCTCGTCGACGTCGAAGGTTGTCAGAGAGCCGTTCTGTTCGGCATAGACCACGGTCTCCGTAGCCTCGAACACGCCTGTAGCGTCAAAATCCTTTTCCTTGTTTCCGCAGGCGTTGAGCATCAGTGCCAAGCCTGCCACTGCCATTATCCGTTTCATATGTTCTTCGTAAACTTGAGGTCATAGATTTCCTTCAGCATCTCTATCTCGTGGATGGCCTGGCCGATGCGTGCCGCATTCTCACCGTTGATTTCCTTCAGCAGGTCGTTCACATCGATGATGCCGTGTTCGAGTTTCGACTCTGCCGCCTTTCTGACGTTCTGGCGGAGGGTGATGATTTCCTCGTCGTCGGCCATCAGTCTGGAATAACGCATGATGTTCTCGTCCTGCCCAATCTGCTGCATTTGGTTTTCGAGCATGAAGCGTTCGCGTCCCACCTCCGCCGACTCGCGCTGCAGGCGTATTTTCGCCTTGTCGTTGCGGCGGGTATAGAGGGCTCCGATGTTCCATGTGATCCGGGCTCCCACCATGGCATTCCACGACGGGGTGCGCTTCAGCATGTCTTCAAACATGTTGTATCCGGGATATCCGTAGTATCCCTGTGCAAAGAGTCCGATTTTCGGCCGCCATGCTGTGGCAAGCGCCTTCTCCTGTGCATCGGCCAGCCGCAACTGTGCATCGATGGCTTTCAGTTCGGGACGCATGTTCCGGGCATCGGTTTCGGGCTGTACGAGGGGTGGCTTCTCGACGTCCTTCACCTCGATGCCGCAGAATGTGGAGAGCATACGCCGGAGTGCGCTGCGCTGCGCGAGGAGGCTGGTCAGCTGCTGGCGGGCATTGAGGCGCTCGGCCTTCACGCTCTGCCAGTCGCTTTCGGCTGCCGTGCCGCGTTGCAGCATCGAAGCCAGTTTCTGCTCGTTCGCCTCAAGGAGTTGCTGCAGGTCGTCGTTCAGGCGTATCTGGGCTTCCACCAGGAGGAGCGAGAAGTACATCTCGTTTACGCTCCGGCGCACCTGGTAGACCTTCACTTCGTTCTGCGTGGCCTCCAGTTCGCCCTGCCGGCGTGCCACTTCCTTGCGGCTTTCCATGTTTCCGCCGTCATAGATGTTCTGCTGCACGTCGATTCCCAGCCGGTACTGGCCTTTTCCCAGCCCTTCCATTTCGAGTCCCATCTGTTCGTAGAGGGCCTGCATCTGTGGGGGGAATGCGGTGACGTCGCTTTGCACCGTACCTTGTGCCGAGGCCGAAAGCTGCGGCAGCCAGCCCTTGCGGATGTTCGACAGTGTCAGCTCCGTGGTCTTTTCTATCAGCCCGTATTCCCGTATCAGCGGATAGTTGCGCTCCGCTGCCTGCTGGCAGGCTTCGAGCGTCTGGCCAAATGCCGTCAGCGGAAGCAGGAACAATGAAAAAATGAGTGTTCTCATAACAGGAACAATGAAAAAATGAGTGTTCTCATAAGGTGGGTTCATGAACTGTTGTTATCTACGGTGGGATTTTATAGCACCCACCATAATGATGACGTTGGTTGATGGCGCAAAGGTACAGCAAAACATGGGGCGGAACATTATCCTTTGCAATGGCATTATGTCCTTTTTGTATGATATTCATGAAAAATGCCGTTCATACCCCGTGATTTCATTATCTTTGCGACATTAAAACCGTAAAAATGTATGCTTAATGACCCCTCGCAGGAAATCTATTCACAAGCCACGTCCCACCCTTCTGGACCGCGAAGCCATTGAGGAAATCGTGTATTCGGACCACGAAGCTTCGGGAGAGCACATCATTATCCGCCGCGACATGGGTATGCTTCGGGGAAATCCCAGAATCTTCCGCCGCCTCGCACTGCAGAAGGCACCTTTCATCATCAACGACCACCGGATGGGCATCGTCCTGAGGGGGACGGGGGTGACGAACGTGAACCTTGTTGACCGTGAACTGCATGCCGGTATGTTCATCTATGCCTCTCCCGGCAGTATTCTCACTCCCAAAAGTTTTTCCGACGATTTCGAAATCTTCGGCATCGCCCTTTTCGAAGGCTTCACCATGCCCTTCGCTACGGGAAGTATGCCACCGGCGTTCAACGGCCATGCGCGCGAGATGATTATGGAGGCCGACGAGACAGACCTTCGCACCGCCCACCGCATCCACGATGCATTGTGGTCGCTCGCCCAGCCCCACGACTTTCCGCGCCCTGTGGCCTCATCGCTGGTTGCCGCCCTCATGCAGCTCTATGACAACCTCTACCATCGCCATGCCGTACGTTCCTCGGGAGCCGGATCACAGGGACAGGGCATCTTCGACCGTTTCATCCGCCTCGTCAACCTGCATTGTGCCGAGCACCACCACCTTGCGTTCTATGCCGACCGCATCTGCCTGACCGAGCGTTATCTGAGCAGCGTCGTCAGCCAGACCAGCGGGGTGAGTGCCAAGGAATGGATTGACCGTGCCCTCGTCATGCGCATCAAGGTGGAACTGCTGCATACCGACAAAGCGGTGGCGCGGATTGCCGACGACCTCAGTTTCCCCAACCCGTCGTTCTTCTGCAAATACTTCAAACGTCTCGTCGGCATCACACCGGGCGAATACCGCCAGTCGAAGGCCGCTCCGCAGCACAAGCCCCAGGACTCAACACATGCTTTGTCTGAATAAGTCTGCATTTAAGGGGGGGGTGGCTTATAAATCCTCTCCGTAAAAGATAACAGCAAATCATGTGTTACGTTAATCAAGGAACACCACACTTTTTCCGACGAATAATCACAGGAACACCACACTTTTTCTGACGAATAATTGCAGGAACACCACACTTTTTCCGACGAATAATCGCGGAAATACCACACTTTTTCTGACGAATAATTGCGGAAACACCACACTTTTTCCGACGAACAGCTGCGGAAACACCACACTTTTTCAGACGAACAGTTGCGGGAACTATAGAAAACCATACAAAAAGTCCCCGAACTTGAGAAAGCCGGGGACCAAGATGTCTTATGAAAAAGCTTAATGGGATGTTCTATAAATTAGTTTTTATTCATTTAGGAAGTGTTCTTATGCTTGGCTTCGCCTTACTCTCTCGCGACTCGGGATAGTCTGAGTAAACTCAGCCTCTCCACTCGCTGCTCCATCGCTTGGCCACTTTTCAAGCTAATTTATAGAACATCCCTAAAAATATTTCGGAAGAACCGGGGATTATACGATACCCTGAGCCATCATGGCGCGGGCAACCTTCATGAAGCCTGCCACGTTGGCACCCTTCACGTAGTTGATGTATCCGTCAGCTTCGGTACCGTAGGTAACGCACTGCTTGTGGATGCCGTGCATGATTTCGTGCAGACGCTTGTCGACGTCTTCGGCACTCCAGCTGAGGTGAGCGGCGTTCTGGCTCATCTCGAGACCGCTGGTAGCCACACCACCGGCGTTCACTGCCTTACCGGGAGCGTAGAGCATCTTCTTTTCAATGAAGAGGTCGATGGCTTCGGGAGTACATCCCATGTTGGAGATTTCACCCACGCAGAGGACGCCGTTCTCCACAAGCTTGCGGGCGTCGTCGCCGTTGAGCTCGTTCTGGGTGGCGCAGGGCAGTGCGATGTCCACCTTGGCCTCCCAAGGCTTCTTGCCGGCATAGAAGGTGGCACCGGGGAACTTCTCGGCGTAGGGAGCCACGATGTCGTTGCCGCTGGAACGGAGTTCGAGCATATAGTCAATCTTCTCGCCGCTGATGCCGTCGGGATCGTAGACATATCCGTCGGGACCGCTGATGGCAACCACCTTGGCACCGAGCTGGGTAGCCTTGGTGGCGGCACCCCATGCCACGTTACCGAAA
Organism: Bacteroidales bacterium; assembly: GCA_004555055.1. Lineage (GTDB taxonomy): Bacteria > Bacteroidota > Bacteroidia > Bacteroidales > Bacteroidaceae > Alloprevotella. Next base: position 8,952 of record SFJN01000111.1, read on the forward strand.
CCGCTGATGGCAAC
>SFJN01000112.1 GCA_004555055.1 Bacteroidales bacterium
TCCATCCGCTTCTGTCTTTGAATCACAAGACGGTATGCCATCCCTTTCCATTTCTCAACAAGGACGGAGTTCTGTTCATACTCAACCCAAGTTTGACTAAAAAATTTTTTATGGTCAAACTCGGGCTAAAGGCAAGGTGAAACATAATAAATGTATAAATAAAAGGCATGTGCATTTTGCATAATGCCGCTTTTTTTTACCCAAACAGCCTGCTATTTTATGAAATGCCAGAAGAAATCCGGACGATTATGTGGGGATAAAGGTAAGAAATTTCTATATTTGCGCACAGGACATCAGGGCAGAGCCTGTCCTCTTTCCTGCCGGTGTCCGTTCCGTTGCCGAACCTCTCGCATGAATGAATGTCCCGTGATAACAGTCAAAGGGTATTTCTTGTACCTTGTATCTTGTGCGTGGGGTGGTGGTGATGCATGCAGAGAATATCCTATAATCATATTGTTCTACTAAAATCCCTTAGAGTTATGAAAAGACATTTACCCTTACTTCTTTGTTTCGCCTGCCTTGGTGTGCAGGCCCAGGATTTTGCCTTCGATTTCTTCCGTCAGGTCCAGACCGGCAGCAGCAATGTCGTTGTATCGCCTATCAGTGCCGAAGTTGCCCTCTCCATGCTTGCCGAAGGAACGGAGGGCGAAGGGGGCAAGCAGATTCTTGATGCGCTGGGTGTTTCGTCTTCCGAAGAGCTCGGAAACCGCTATGCCGGCTTGCTTAAGGCCTTCCCCGGAATGGGGGAGAATGTGGTGTTTGAGAGCGCAAATTCCATATGGAGCAATATAGGTTTTGACATCAACGATGCCTATCGCCAGACGATTAGCGACATTTACGGCGCTGACGCCTTCTCTACCAACCTTTCTTCGGAGGAGGGAATAAAGGAGATTGACTTGTGGACATCCAAGAAGACACATGGTATCATTCCTTCGCTCGGGCTCCAGCCTAAACCCGAGCTGCGAATGGCCTTGGTGAATACCATTTACCTCAAAGGAAGCTTTGCCTATCCTTTCGATGAACAGTGCACCAGGGATGAGCGCTTCACCAATGCCAACGGCGATGTGGTGATGGTACCTACCATGACCACTTCAGATGTCCGTTACGCCCATCTTGAAGAACTGGGTTTCGATGCAGTGGACCTTCCGCTCGGTGTTGATGGGGAATGCACCACTTGCAGTCTGATTCTCTTCAAGCCCCTCCGCGAAGGTGCAACGCTTTCGTCCGAGGTGGTGGATGCCTATTTCAAGAATGCGAGTTTCAATGTTCCTGTCTTCCTGAAAATGCCACGGTTCGCCATTCACAATCAGGACTACAATCTTAAGGAGATACTTCCGTCCTTGGGTATTACGGACATCTTCAGCCATGCCGATTTCAGCAAGATTGCTTCCGGTTTGGAGTATGTGAGCGAGATGAAGCAAAAGACCGATTTCAGTGTCGACGAGAACGGTATTGAGGGTGCTGCCGCAACCTTTATTGCATTGAGTGAGGGTATGCCCCAAGAGTATAAGGAAGTGGCACTCAATCACCCCTTCCAGTTTGCCGTTGCCGAACAAACTACAGGAGCCATCCTCTTTTTGGGTGCGGTCAACACCCTTGATGGCCCCAGCGCCATTTCCGAAATCGGTGCCGACAAGATGCCGGCAGCCCGTTGTTACGACCTGCAGGGCCGCAGTCTCGGCGGGCGACAGGGTAATGGCATCCTTATCGAAAACGGACGAAAGGTACTGAAATAGGTTGCAGAGCGCGGAATGACGCCTGCAAGGATGAGACGCCTGTCGACAATCTTTTTTGAGCGGTACGAAGTCTGCCTTCCGGTGGATTTCATACCGCTTTTTCGTCGTTCTATAGGGTGTGCGAGGTTCCTGCTTTGCTTACGGTCGCAAGACGTTTTCCTTGTTGTCCGTCAATAACGGCCGACCATCTGCGGACTCCCTCAATTTGCTGTAAATGAATGACCTGTGGAATGGGGTTGAAGTTCTTCTTCAACAAAAACATCTATTTTGCATACGGAGTAGGAAATTTCCAAAACAATCATACATTATAAATGGTATATTTTGAAAAGTTTCTCGAAAAAATTCCCAATAACTTGATTATCAGTGTTTTGAGATTTTGCGAATTGTGAAAAGTTTTCCAAAAGAAAAAAGTTCGAAAAAAGGAAGTTGTTTTCTTGGTCATAAAAAATGTTTTCCGTATAGCTCCGAAAAATATCCGGACCTTTCGTTTGTGGAAATGAAAAACCTTTGTAATTTTGCAGCCGTAAAGCCCAGCCGATGTCCTTGAACCGGCAAACTTTTACTGTAGGGACGAGCAGTTTTCTTGGATTTCATTCCACAGTGCCTCGAAGAGGGGTCTGTATCCTCCCTTACGTTATGGCTTTTCTCCTTGAATTTCCCTTTTCTTTTCTCCATTTTCTTCTTCCCCTCCTCCTTCCCATGAGCACCGAGAACTTCATCATCACCAAGCGCGATGGCAGCACCGAGCCCTTCAGTCTCGACAAAATCAAGAGCGCCATCATCAAAGCCTGCGCAGCTGTAGGCGAGAATCTCCAGGCTGACGAACTTCAGGCTGTAGTCAATCATCTTATGTTCTGCAACCGCATGAGTGTGGAGGACATTCAGAACCAGGTGGAGGTGGCACTGATGGCCGAGCACCATTTCAAAGCCGCCAAGGCATTCATTGTGTACCGCCACCAGCACAGCGAGGACCGCGAAACGGCCGCAAAACTCCGTTTCCTTACCGACTACTGCAACGCCAACAACGCCGCCTCGGGATCGAAGTTCGACGCCAACGCCAACGTGGAGAACAAGAACCTTGCCACCCTCATCGGCGAAATTCCCAAGGGTGACTTCATCCGTCTGAACCGCCGTCTCCTTTGCGACCGCATCAAGCGGATGTATGGCCGCGAGACCGCCGACCGCTACCTTTACCTTCTCAATAACCACTTCATCTACAAGAACGACGAGACCTCGCTCGCCAACTACTGCGCCAGCATTACCATGTACCCCTGGCTCAACGAGGGCACGAAGAGCATCGGTGGCAACAGCACGGCACCGACAAACCTGAAGAGTTTCTGCGGAGGTTTCGTCAACATGGTCTTCATCGTAAGCTCCATGCTCAGCGGTGCCTGCGCCACACCGGAGTTCCTGATGTATATGAACTACTTCCTTGGCAGGGAATACGGCACCGACTACTGGCAGCGCGCCGGGGAGCAGGCCGACCTCTCGCTCCGCCGACGCACCATCGACAAGGTGATCACCGACTGCTTTGAGCAGATTGTATACTCCATCAACCAGCCCACCGGCGCCCGGAACTTCCAGAGCGTGTTCTGGAACATCTCGTACTACGACCGCTTCTACTTCGAGAGCATTTTCGGCAACTTCTATTTCCCCGACGGTTCGCGTCCCGACTGGAACGGCCTGAACTGGCTGCAGAAGCGATTCATGACGTGGTTCAACCAGGAGCGCACCAAGACCGTCCTTACCTTCCCCGTGGAGACGATGGCCCTGCTTACCGAGAACAACGAGTGCAAGGACAAGGAATACGGTGACTGGACAGCCGAGATGTATTCCAAAGGCCACAGCTTCTTCACCTATATGAGCGACAACGCCGACTCGCTGGCAAGCTGCTGCCGTCTGCGCAACGAAATCCAGGACAACGGCTTCTCCTATACCCTCGGGGCAGGAGGTGTGAGCACGGGTTCGAAGAGCGTCCTCACCATCAACGTCAATCGTTGCGTGCAGCAGGCTACACGCGAAGGACGCAACTATGTGGAGTATCTCGAGGACATCATCGACCTCGTTCACAAGGTGCAGATGGCCTATAACGAGAACCTCGACGAACTGCGTCGCAAGGGTCTCCTCCCCCTTTTCGATGCCGGATATATCGACATCACCCGTCAGTACCTCACCGTGGGCGTAAACGGAATCGTCGAAGCCGCTGAAAGCCTCGGACTCACCATCAGCGACAACGAGGAATATGCACAGTTCGTACAGAATATCCTCGGGGCGGTGGAAAAGTACAACAAGCTCTACCGTACGAAGAAACTCCTCTTCAACTGCGAGATGATTCCCGCCGAAAACGTTGGCGTTAAACATGCACGCTGGGACCGTGAGGACGGATACTATGTACCCCGCGACTGCTACAACAGTTATTTCTATGTGGTGGAGGACACCAACGTCGACCCTATCGAGAAGTTCCGCCTCCACGGACGCAAGTACATCGAACACCTCACCGGAGGTTCCGCACTGCATATGAACCTTGACGAGCACCTCTCGAAGGCACAGTATGCCCAGCTCCTGCGCATCGCAGCCAAGGAGGGATGCAACTATTTCACCTTCAACATCCCCAACACCCTCTGCAACAAGTGCGGGAACATCGACAAGCGCTATCTCCACAAATGTCCGGAATGCGGCAGCGAGGATCTCGACTATCTGACACGCATCATCGGATATCTCAAGCGCGTGAGCAACTTCTCGCTCGACCGACAGAAGGAGGCCGCACGCCGTTACTACGCACACGCAGCAGGATAAGGAGCGCATAACACACCCCCGTGGTGGGATGCGGCAAAAGAGGGGGGCAAAGGCCATATACGGCTTTTGCCCCCCCCTTGTCGTACATATGGTGGGGGAGAAAATGCCTGCGGGCGACCATTTACCGCGCTACAGGAAAGAAAAAGGTGATGTTTTTCCCGCACATCGTTGCCGTTCTACGGCAGAAATCGTACATTTGTAGCCAATAATCATGCTATCCATCTCCAAAATTCATGCTAAAATACGTCAACCACGATATTGTGTTCCAGGAATTCCCCGATGAAGTGACCCTCGCCGTCAACCTTTCGCAGTGTCCCAACGCCTGTCCAGGCTGTCACAGCCCCTACCTTTGGGGCGATGCGGGCGAGTTGCTCGGACTGTCGCGCCTGAAGTCCCTGGCAGCGCAATATGCCGGCGAAATCACCTGTGTGGCGCTCATGGGCGGCGACAACGACCCGGAAAGCGTGCTCCTCATACTCAGTGAACTGAAGAAGGCCATGCCAGGCATACATACCGGATGGTATTCCGGACGTACCGCACTGCCGGAATGCTTTGGCGAATACCCCGCACCGGACTACGTCAAGACAGGCCCCTGGCGCGAAGAGTGCGGCCCCCTTTCGTCGCCACATACCAACCAGCGTCTCTACCGCTACCATGAGGACGGGAGCCGCGAAGACATCACTTACCGTTTCCGGAAGAAATAAAATCCAAAACGCGAAGTCCACCCCCCATATGCAACAGAACCGATATATCACCGAAGACATGATGGCCCGGCAGGATGCGGCCGCCACTCCCCGCCTGAGCGACGCCGACCTCAAGACCGTCCGTGAGCGCGAACACCAGGTGGCGGTGAGCATAGCCGACTGTGAAAGCCGCCTCGAAGCCGTGAAGGCTATGCTCCGTTGGCACGATGAGAACCGGAAGGCCACCGAACGCCTCGAAGACGCCTCGCATTGCCACGCACTCGTCAACAAGCAGTATCTGGCACTCCGCAGCGACGAGATGAAACTCGAACTCTCAGACAGCGTCCAGGAACTGCGACCGCACTACGAACGTATCGCCGAACGCAGAAGGGTCATCGAAAGTATCAAGGAGCAGGAGTCGGCCATCGCCGAACGCATCGAAACCACACGCCGCGAGGCCGAAGAGATACGCCGCCGCTGCAATGTGGCACAGGAACGCCTGCAGGACTGCGAGGCACAGTGCGAAAAACAGCAGGAAACCATCGCCGCAGGTCTTGCGCTGAACGGCGAAATCAGACAACTGACATCGGACCTTATCAAGGCCGAAGACCAACTTGCCGAAAGCCAGAGGCTCGCCGCTGAGGCAGAGGCCGACATGAGGTCGAGACTCAACGAGACGGACCACGAAAAGAAACGCCTCGAATCACTCAACCTCAAACGCCAGGCATTGGCCGTGCACCAACAGCTCTTCGAACAGTTCCAGGCCGTCAACGACAAGCTCCAGCTCTTCAATACCGAAACGAGGGTGAACGAGGAGGTGCATCAAAAGTTTTCGTCCAACAGCCTCAGACACAGCGAAGTGGCACTGCACCATGAAAGGCTCAAAAAGGAGTTCCAGACTGCGCGCGAACGGCTCGAAGCCCTGCGCACCGACCTCAAGGTACACGAAAAAGCCATCAACGAGGTCGACAGCGCACGCCTGTACCACAGCTATGCCGAGCATCAAAGCCGCCTTATACAGCTCCTCTCGGCCAGAAAGGTATGGCAGGACATCATGACAGGCTACAATGCCATTGAGGTGCAGCGCGCCACCATCGAACGGCTCACAAGACAGTATGAACAGCGCTGCACAGCATACGAGCTGGCCCAGCGCGACACCAAGCGTCTGCACGAACGCTATACCCGCCTGAACAAGGCATTTATACTCCTGCAAATCGAGCAGACACGCAAACTGCGCGAAAACCTTAAGGAGGGGCTGCCATGCCCCGTCTGCGGAAGTGCACACCACCCCTACCATACCGAGGTGGAACAGGAACTCGGTGAAACCCAGTCGCAACTCGAGAAAGACTATCTGCAGGCAAAGGACGAATACTACAGCCAGCGCGAAAAGAACGTGGAGACTGCCGCTGAGGCACAACGCTTTGCCGGACGCCTTGAGGCTGAAAAAATCATGCTCCAGCGCATGCAGGAGCAGCAACAGGGAACCGTCGGGGAATGGCAACGCTTTGAAACGCTCGACGCATCGTTTGCCGGATGCTCACCGTCCGTCAACCGCGAGGCGAGACGCACCACCATTGAAATGATCATCGACTCCGAAAACCGGAATGTCGAGGAACTGGAGCAGAAGATCCGTACCTTCGACTTCCATACGCTGAAACTGCGCAGCGTAAACGAAGAGGTCGACGGTGCTGAAAAGAAGGTGGAAGAACTGCAACGCCAGTTCTGGAACATCGACACCGAGCTCAAGCTTGTCCACGAAAGGATGGAATCGTACCGCGACCTCATGGCAAAGAGCGATGCCCGGCTCGAACACCTCTACAAGGATCTCGACGACGTCGTCACCCTCAGCGGATGGCGCGACGACGACCTTGAGGAGTTCTCGAAAAGCATTGCCGAACTCTACAACGATTGGACACAGACCAACAAACAGCTCGTCCTCTGTGAGCACCAGTATGCCTTGCTGCAGCTCCGTGCACAGGTGGCCGGCGGGCAGGTGGCAAGCCGGCAGCAACGTGTGGGCACCGACCGTGAAGAGCGCGACCGGTTGCGCGAAATGCTCACCGCAAAACGCGAACAGCTCCGTAAGGCCTTCGGACCCGAAAGTCCCCTCGAACACGCCGCCGCACTCAACGACTCGCTCAGCAACGCACGGATGGCCGTGCAGAAGGCTATGGAAGAACTCCAGCAATCGGACGAGATGCTTGCCGCACTCAGGGGCGAACAGCAATGCCTGGCATACACCCGGCAGGAACAGGAGGAACGACTCCGCGAAACCTCCACCACCATGGACCATGCCATCGCACGATACAACCTCACACACAGTGCCATACAGACCTCGGAACTTGCCGCACTCTATGCCGACACCCGCGACTGGATGCTCCTGAGAAACAACATCGAAGAATGCCGGCACGCGCTGACTGTCGCCACCGAACGAATGAAGATGGCCGAAGAACACTTTATGGCACTGCAAAACGATGTGCATCGCCCTGACGCCACCTCTGCCGACGAAACACCCGAAGCGCTGAAACGCCGGCAGGCGGAAATCATCGTGGAGATGGAAGCCCTGCGTGCTGAACAGGCCGACATCCGCCACATCGTGCGCCGTCATGAGCGTAGTGTCTGATTTGAAAACTATGGAGTTTTTGATTTTTCTTATCTCTCCTTATCCCCCACCATTTCCCCCCCCCCATGAAGACCAGAATCCTTATGGCCGTGATGTGCTGCCTTTCCATGCAGGCACTTCGGGCTGCCGAACCTCTTTCCCTCATTCCGCTGCCAGCATCCGTTGAACAGGGTGAGGGCCATTTCCGCTTTTCCGAAAAGATGCGGGCCAGCGTCGATGTCTACCCCGGCGACAGCATCCTGATGGTATTCAACCGCTTTGCCGACGATTTCAAAGCCGCCACCGGCATACATTTTTCCTGCGGAAAAGCTTCGAAGGCGAAAATCCGCCTGAAGCACAACGCTGCCATGGCTGCCGAAGCCTACCGCCTGAAGGTGACGCCCGAAAACGTCCTCATAGAGGCTGCACGCCCTGCCGGATTCTTCTATGCCCTGCAGACGCTCCGCCAACTGCTGCCCTCACGCGCCGCCATGGCTGCCGTACGCCCTGCAGGGGGCACCTGCCGTTCGGAGGCCTGGACACTGCCGGTGGTGGACATCATGGATGCACCGCGCTTTGCATGGCGGGGATTCATGCTCGACGAAGGCAGGCATTTCTACGGAAAAGAAGAGGTGAAGAAAATCATCGACGTCATGGCTGCCTACAAGATGAACCGCTTCCACTGGCACCTTACCGAAGACCAGGGATGGCGCATCGAAATCAAGAAATATCCCCGCCTCACCGAGGTCGGGGCATGGCGCGAAAGCAAGGTACTGGGATGGGGCGACACCAAGCCCGACGGACTGCGCTACGGAGGATGCTATACACAGGACGATGCCCGCGAAGTGGTGGAATATGCCCGCGAACGCTTTGTGGAAATCGTACCCGAAGTGGACATTCCCGGACATTCCCAGGCAGCGGTGGCGGCATACCCCGAATTCCTCAGCTGCGACCCCGACAAACCGCACGAGGTGTGGCTGTGGCAGGGTGTCTCTACCGATGTCATCAATGTCTGCAACCCCAAAGCCGTACAGTTTGCAAAGGATGTCATCGACGAGCTTGCCGGCATCTTCCCCTTCCCGTACATCCATCTCGGCGGTGACGAGTGTCCTACCGACAAATGGAAGGCCAATGCGCACATTGCCCGTAAACCTGCCGGAGAACAGCGCAAGCTCATCTTCTGGAACGAGGTGCTGCACGGCAACACCGGATTTCTGGGACAGGACATCACCATCATGGCATGGGTGGGGGCTGATGCTGCAGCAAAGGATGCCGCCACACGAGGCATGCACACCATCCTCTCCCCACAGATTCCCTACTACATCAACCGCCGGCAGAGCGACCTTCCTACCGAGCCGCGCTCGCAGGGACATGGTACGGAAACCGTAGAGGCCGTCTACAACTATGTGCCCATGAAGGGAGTTCCTGAGACTCTGCAGCCGAAATACATGGGCGTACAGGCAAACTTCTGGACAGAATGGGTGGAAGATGCCGCCACGGTGCAGTATCTCATGTTACCCCGCCTGGCGGCTGTGGCCGAAGCCGGGTGGACACCGCAGGAAAAACGCAACTATCCCGACTTCCTCAAACGCCTGCAGGCAGAGCCCGAATACTACCGTTTCCGAGGTGTGAACTTTGCAAAGCATGTATTTGCCGAATATTAAACATTGAACGCTGAGGGCATACTCCCTCACCTGTATAGAAGGGCATACTCCCTCACCTGTATAGATATGAGTCAAGGCTGAGGGCATATTCCAACCTCATTCTATCCCCCCACTTTTTCCCCGAATCTTATCGTATATCATATGGCAAAAGAGGAACTCACCCCAATGATGAAGCAGTTTCAGGACATGAAGCGTCAGCACCCCGATGCCATCCTGCTCTTCCGTTGCGGCGACTTCTACGAAACCTATAGCGAAGATGCCGTAACCGCCTCGCGCGTGCTGGGCATCACCCTTACGCGACGCAACCAAAAGGGGGCGTCAAAGGACATTGAAATGGCAGGATTCCCGTATCATGCCCTCGAAAACTACCTGCCACGGCTGGTGCGCTCGGGATTCCGTGTAGCCATCTGCGACCAGCTTGAGGACCCGAAACTGGCGAAGAAACTGGTAAAGCGCGGCATCACCGAACTCGTTACTCCCGGTGTGGCACTCGGTGACAATGTGCTCAACAGTCGTGAGAGCAATTTCCTCGCTGCCATACACTTCGGACAAGCGAGCGTGGGCATTGCCTTCCTCGACATCTCTACGGGAGAATTCCTTACCGCACAGGGGACCGTAGAATATATCGACAAACTGATTACGGGATTCGCCCCAAAGGAAATGCTGGTGGAGCGCGGGAAGAAAAGCCGATACCAGGAACTCTTCAACGGCAAGCAGTTCATCTTCGAACTCGAAGACTGGGCTTACAGCGAGACAGCAGCACGCGACCGGCTGAAACGACAGTTCGGAGTCCGGAACCTCAAGGGTTTCGGCATCGAACATCTCTCCGATGCCGTTGTGGCTGCCGGCGCCGCATTGGTATATCTCGACATCACACAGCATACCCATACCGAACACATTGCCTCCATACGCCGCATAGAGGAGGAACGCTATGTGCGCCTCGACAAGTTCACCGTCAGGAACCTCGAACTTGTGGCTCCCTCCTATGCCGATGAGGGGTCGTCACTCTATCAGGTTCTCGACAAGACCCGCACACCCATGGGAGCACGGCAGTTGCAACGATGGATTCTCTTCCCACTGCGCAGTGTAAACGACATCAACAACCGCCTCGACAGCGTAGAACATTTCTTCCGCCATCCTGAATTCCGCGAACTCTGCGAAATGGAACTGGGCAAGGTGGGCGACATGCAGCGCGTGGTATCGAAAGTGGCCACTGCACGCATCAACCCCCGTGAGATGGAGCAGCTCCGCACAGCTCTCGAAACCGTGGTGGTGCTGAAGAATGCATGCTGTACAGCGTCGCAGGAAAGCATCCGCCGCATCGGAGAAGAACTGGACAACTGTACCGAACTCCGCCAACGCATCGAACGCGAACTCTTGCCCAATCCTCCGATGATGGTGGCAAAAGGTGGGGTGATAGCCGCAGGAGTGAGCCCTGAACTTGATGACTACCGCGAAATCCAACGTTCCGGCAAGGACTATCTGCTGCACATCCAGCAGCGCGAAATCGAACGTACCGGCATTGCAAGTCTGAAAATAGGCTTCAACAATGTCTTCGGATACTATATCGAGGTACGCAACACCTAATCACCCAGGAACTGAAGGAGTACGAAGACAAGATTATGAGTGCCGAAGAGCGCATAGGCATGCTCGAAGCCCGCCTTTACGCCAACCTGGTGGATGCCGCCATGGCATGCATGAAACAATTGCGGCACAATGCCGGCCTCCTTGCCGACCTCGACTGCTACTATGCCCTCGCCACCGTGGCACGCGAAGGGAAGTATGCCCGCCCCGTCGTCGACGAGAGCGACGTCATCGATATCCGAGGCGGCCGACATCCCGTCATCGAAACCATGTTGCCGGCGGGAGAAAGCTACATCGCGAACGATGTACAACTCGACACCAAACGCCAGCAAATCATCATCATCACCGGTCCGAACATGGCCGGAAAGTCGGCACTGCTCCGTCAGACTGCACTCATCACACTCATGGCGCAGATGGGAAGTTTCGTCCCTGCCGAAGCCGCACGTATCGGCATCGTCGACAAAATCTTTACACGTGTGGGGGCAAGCGACAACATCAGTGTGGGAGAATCCACATTCATGGTAGAAATGACAGAGGCCGCGAACATCATGAACAACATCACCAACCGTTCGCTCGTACTCTTCGACGAACTCGGACGCGGCACTTCCACCTACGATGGCATCTCCATCGCATGGAGCATTGTGGAGCATCTGCACGAAAACGCCCGGGCTCATGCCCGCACCCTCTTTGCCACGCATTATCATGAGTTGAATGAAATGGAAAGCCTCTATCAGAGAATCCGTAATTTCAATGTCTCGGTACTTGAAAAGGACGGACGGATTGTCTTCCTCCGCAAACTCATGCCGGGTGGTTCGGAACATTCCTTCGGTATCCATGTGGCGCGCCTGGCAGGAATGCCGTCGTCCATCGTCAAACGTGCCGAAGAAGTCTTGCGGCAATTGGAAACTGAAAAACAGACTGAAGTGAAGCGCGCTGAAGCCGGCGCTTTGGGTGGCAGCAATACATCTGGCGGCACGCAGATGAGTTTCTTCCAGCTCGACGACCCCGTGCTTTCGCAAATCCGTGACGAAATCCTCGGACTCGACCTCAACAATCTGACTCCCATCGAATGTCTGAACAAACTGTCAGACATCCGGAAAATCCTCACCGGAAAATAATCCTTATGCCCGCTTTCCTGTCTTTCCCCGTAAATGCTGCCCTTGCAGCCGCCATTCTTGCCGTACTTTGGGTGGTGGATGCTGAATATGGACAACGCCCTTCTGTACGTCTGTTGCGAAGCTCCACTGCAGCATGCTGGTTGCTTGGCATTACAGTGGCGTGGTGCATCATTGGCGGGCTCGTCCCCCCACAGTGGGCTACCGACGGCAGCGTATGGCAGGCACTGGGTTTTGGGGCATTCCCTTCTTCGTGGGGCTTCCGCCTGCTCGTTTGTGCTTTGCTTTTACATCTTGCCCTTGTCATCATCCACCGTCTCCGCCAACGGCAATGGCAACGCAACGCAGCGTTCCTTATGCTTCACGGCGGACTGTGGTTTGTCCTCGCAGCCGGAAGTATCGGTGCCGCTGACCGTGTGGAGGGCAGGGCACTGGTGACCGACGACACCGAATGCGGCACCATGTTCCTCCGCGACGGCAGGATACTCCCTTTAGCATACAGCATGCACCTGGCAGGTTTCGAGGTGGAGCGTAGCATGGCTGACAGCAGTGTCGTGCAATATACAGCGACCATCGTAGTGGACAGTGCTGAAAAGCATACCATTGCCGTCAACAACCCCTATGGTGTGCGGTGGGACGAAGACCTCTATCTGACGGACTACACCACCCGTGGCACCTCCGGTACGCTCCCTGCAACTGTCATAATGGTGGTGCGCGAACCTTGGAAACCTGTGTCTCTGGGCGGAATCCTCATGCTTGCCGTGGGAATGTTGCTCTATGTTTTCCGCACTCCTTCGCGTAGCTCTTCTTCCTCCACATTGTCGTAAACCATGATTTCCTGGATACATTTCCCCTTTTTTGCCCTTCCCGCCTTGCTCTGCTGGGCCTGTGGTGCAGCATTTTCCGCCCGCGATTGCGTCCGTCACCCGCGTACTGCAGGCATTGCACTGGCTCTCACCGTGTGCGGACTCATCGTCTACGGCAGTTTCATCGCCCTTTTCTGGCATGCCCTGGGACGTCCTCCCCTTCGTACGATGGGCGAAACGCGCCTTTGGTACAGCCTCTTCATGATGCTTTCCGGAGCCATCGTCTACCGGTGCTGGCACTATCGTTGGATACTCGGTGTCTCGACTGTTGTGGCAGCGGTGTTTATTCTTGTCAACATCCTGCGTCCCGAAATTCACGACCAGTCCCTGATGCCGGCACTCCAAAGCCTTTGGTTCGTGCCCCACGTTACGGTCTACATTTTTTCCTACAGCATTTTCGGTTGTGCAGCCCTGATGGGAGTGGTGGGGCTCTGGCGGCACGACGCTTCCTACCTCCCTTCTGCCGACCCTTTGGTGCGCATCGGTATCCTATTCCTCACCCTTGGCATGCTCTCAGGCTGCGTCTGGGCCAAACAGGCATGGGGAAGTTTCTGGAATTGGGACCCAAAGGAAACTTGGGCCGCTGCCACATGGTGTGCAGCACTGCTCTACATCCATCTCCGGCTACGACATGCCGACCGTTGGCGGTGGCCCTATATCTGGCTCATCATCACTTTTGTCTTGCTGCAGATGTGCTGGTATGGAGTAAATCTGCTGCCGTCGGCTGCCTCAAGCATGCATGCCTATAGCTGAACGAAACGAGAAAAAAAGACAATATATACTTATTTCTCATCCCTAAACATTCATGTCTATGAAAAAGACCAATGTTTTCCTGCTGACAGGAGCCGTTGCCATTGCCGGTGCGGCAATTGTCTACCGCGCAGTGAACAAGGCGCCCGACGCCTCGCTTCCTGCCGACCAGGCCACCGCACAGATTTTCGATGATGGCGGCTGCATTTTCTGTCATACGGCAAATCCCGAATTGCCGTTCTATGCCACGTTCCCCGTGGCCAAAACCCTCATTACCAAGGATGTGGAGGATGGCTACAAGGCCTTCGACATCGCTCCCATGCTCCAGGCACTTGCTGACGGGACTGCTCCCAACGAGGTGGACCTTGCCAAGGTGGAGAAATGCATCCAGGACGGCACCATGCCGTTGATGCAGTACTATCTGGCACACTGGGGATCCTCTATCACTGATGCCAAGCAGGCCATGCTCCTTTCCTGGGTCAAGGAACAGCGCGAGAAGTTCTTCCCCAATCCCCTTGCCGCAGAGGCATTCAAGAACGAGCCTGTGCGTCCCCTCCGCGACTCTGTCAGTGTAGATCCCCGCAAGGTGGCACTCGGCGAAGCCCTCTATCATGATGTCCGACTGCAGGAGTGGACAACAAACAGTATTCCGAAGGAATCAAGGGACAGAAGGGAGGCATCAACGCTCCTACATCCTTCAATGCCGTCTTCAACTTCGTGCAGTTCTGGGATGGACGCGCAGAGACCCTTGCGGCACAAGCCGGAGGTCCTCCCCTCAATCCTGTGGAAATGGGTTCCGCATCGTTCGACGAAATCTCTGCCCGTCTGGCAGCAGATGCCGCATTCTCCAAGGCTTTCTGCCAGGTTTATCCCCAAGGTTTCAGCGAAGCCACCATTACTGATGCTATCGCTGAATACGAAAAGACACTCCTTACTCCCAATTCACCCTTCGACCGTTACCTGAAGGGAGATGCCGAGGCTCTCACTGCCGAACAGCAGGAAGGCTATGCCCTCTTCAAGGCCTACAACTGTGCCACCTGCCATGCCGGCGAAAACATGGGCGGACTCTCGTATGAAATGATGGGACAGCGTGCCGACTACTTCAAAGACCGCGAAGTCAATGTAAAGTCGGGCCTTACCGATGCCGACAACGGACGTTGGGCACAGACCAAGGTGGAGCGCGACCGCTACCGTTTCAAGACTCCCACGCTGCGTAACGTGGCTCTTACATGGCCTTATTACCACGATGGTAGTGTGCAGACCCTTGACGAAGCCGTCACCATGATGGCACGTTATCAGACCGGACGCGAAATGAAGCCTGAAGAGGTGACGAAGGTTGTTGGATTCCTCCAAACGCTCACCGGAGAATATAATGGACAGCCTCTGACAAATACCAACAAACGTTGAAACCTCTTCCCCCTCTTTTCCGACAATTCCTCTGACGGGGAATAGTTGAAGAAAAGCCTTGCATCGACCGTCCATATAAAGGAGTGGCGATGCAAGGCTTATTGTTTGACATGATAATGGAAGCCCTGCTCCGGTCATCCGTAAGGATAGACTGGGGCAGGGCTGAAGTGTGTTTACGGAGCTTTCGCTCCTGTGGTGTGGGGAATTATTCGGCGTTATTCCTGAAAAGGAAGAACTGTGGGCGGCCGTAGAGCGTGAAGTCCTTGACGGTACCGGGCGATGTGGCTCCACGCTGCCGCATCTGTACGGCAGTGACGGTTTGGATTTCGCCAAGGTCAATGATGACGGTATGGGGGAAGGGTTTCCGTAACTCCATCCATTTCGAGTGCCAGTAGGTGGAGTTCTCGTCGTCGAAGAGTTGCTCAGCATCACCCTCTATAGGTTCTTCTGAAGAGACACTAATTACCTTCCAGTAGCTTTTGTCAAGGGGTTTCCCGTTTTGTCCGATGAGGTTGATTTCCGCAATGCAGGCATTCTGTCCGTCATGGCTCGAGGTGACCTCGATGCAAAGGTGGCGCATGGTTGCCGGAGAGGGTAGAGCATAGTCCTGCCAGCCTTCACGTTGCACCATCGTACCCTTGCAGATGATGTCGCCTTCGTCGAGGATTGGGGTTCCCGTTTGCTCGCGTTTTACAAGCGAACGCTGGTTCTTATCCACACCTATAGAGTCGAGGATTGGTGCAGCAAGTCCCTGCACACTGTGGTGCCCGGTGGGTTCGATGTCAAGAATCACAATCTCGTTCTTTCCCTTCTTCACCCAGGGTCCGGGAACGTAGAGGGTGTGTTGCGGTCCTACTGCCCAGTATTTACCGATGCTGTGTCCGTTGATCCATACGGCACCCTTGCACCATCCCCTTGTATCAAGGAAGACGTCTCCTTTCTTGTCGAGGCGGAATGTGCCGCGATAGAAAGTCGGTGCGGTGTCGGCCGTGTTTCCGCAGGGGGTGAATGCCTTTGTAAGGCTGCGCAGTTGTTCGCCGCCCTTGGCAATGGAGCGGTAAAGGGGCAGTGGTGTGACGGTCCATCCCGTCAGCATTTCGCCGTTTACCGTCACTGATTCGGTAATGCCTTTGAGGTTGAAGAGCAGGTCGGGGCCGTAGTTCACGCGGCCCACATTCTCTACCAGAATCTCCAGGCGTTGTCCTTTCTTCAGGTCCACCTCCAGACGGTCCTGCCGGTGCCGGCGGTCGAGGCTCTGCAACGTCTTTCCGTCAACGATGACAACGGCATAGTCGCGAACATCCTTCAGCCGCATCATGCCCTTCATGTCCTTCTGGACGACGGTTTCGTAGTGGATATATCCGAAGTCCATGCCCACAGCCTCCATCGTCATGGGCATTTCCGACTGTATTCTCCGTCCGAAGGCGGCACTCAGCGGAGCGTGTTCGTTGAGGGTCACTGTAGCAAAGGTGGTGATGGGATTCAACTCCGGCACGTCAGGCAAAGTCTCGCCTGCGGGCAGGTGCTTCTGGATGACTTCGCGGAAGGCATGGTACTTCGGTGTGGGATTGCCATATTCGCCGAGCGGGGCGTCGTAGTCGTAGCTCGTAGGCTGGGGTTCGTAGCCGTAACTGTTGTTGGCACCGTTGGTATATTCGAAGTTCGTCCCGCCGTGGAACATGTACATGCTCACCGAGACGTTGTGCCCAAGCATCCAGTCGAGTTGTTCGGCAGGGCTGTGCCAGTCGCGTTTGGAATGCCGTTTGCCCCATACGTCGAACCATGCGGGATAGAATTCAGCCACAAAGTATGGACCTCCTTTGCTGAACTGGTCAATGGTGTGCATGATGTCCTCACCCACGGCACCGTTTACGGTGGGGAGTGCGCCGTCCACATATCCTGCCGGCATCTGTCCGGCACCGTCGCAGGTGATGAGGGGAACGTTGAATCCGGCCTGGCGTATCATCTCGCGCAGCTTTCCAAGGTACACCTTGTCGGCGGCATACGACCCATATTCATTTTCCACCTGTACCATCAGGATGGGGCCCCCGTTGGTGACGGTGAGTGCGGAAAGCTCCTTGCCGAGGCGGTCGATGTAGCGTTTGCAGGCGTTGAGGAACTGTGGGTTGTCGCTGCGCCAAACCATGTCTTTGTCTTTCTGTACCCAATAGGGATACCCGCCGAAGTCCCACTCGGCGCATACATAGGGTCCGGGACGGAGTACGACGTACATGCCCTCTTCGCCGCAGGTGCGGATGAAGCGTGCTAGGTCGGCCTGTCCTGAAAAGTCGAATACTCCGGGCTGGCGCTCGTGATAGTTCCAGAACACATAGGTGGAGATGGTGTTGATGCCCATGGCCTTGGCACGACGGATGCGGTCGCGCCAGTATTCCTTCGGCACACGGGGGTAGTGCATTTCGCCGCAGATGAGTTGCACGGACTGTCCGTTGAGCAGGAACTTGCCGTCTTCGACCTTGAAGTCGCGGGCCTGGACAGTGGTCCATCCGCAGGCAATCAGGAGGAACAGGAAACTGATGATTTTTTTCATGTGTCTAAGGTATGTTTTAGGGATGTTCTATAAATTAGTTTTTTATTCATTTAGTAACTGTTCTTATGCTTGGCTTCGCCTTGCTCTATCGCGATTCGGCATAGTCTAAGTGAACTTAGCCTCTGCACTCGCTGCTCTATCGCTTGGCCACTTTTCATACTCTCGCTTGGACTTGCCCATGATTGGCTGCGGTTCGGCATAGTCGAAAACAAGTTTTCACTCTGCTCTCACCTTGCACAATCATTGTATATTTCTATCCTTTAAACACTTACATAGCCCGCTGTGGCTTCACCTTGCACAATCTTTGTGCGCGTTTAAAGGATAGAAATCTACTGTGCGAAAGTCCGAAAATTGTCTCAAGCTAATTTATAGAACACCCCTAAAAAAATGATTTGGTTTCCTGCCTTAGGCAGGCACAAAGTCACATGAAGAGCCTTTTCTGAAATAGTCCGACAGCTGTACAGCCGGACAACTTACATTGACCGTTAGCGGCATCACTGCCTGGTGTAGGTCTGTACCAGTTGTCCGCGCTGCACGATAAGGCTGTCAAACTGAAAACTATTTATGATTAACGTATCCGTGAAGTTGAGGGTCTGACCGTTTCCGATGCTTTTCCCGTCAAGGAAGAGGGTGTCACCGTTGGTCGACCATTTTTGGTATTGCAACGTGGCCATGCCGATGGATGTGGCGGTGCCGTCGTCGGCAAGTTCAAATCCCTGGTGCATGTCCGGCATGCCAGGGACAGATTCCATCCAGCGTCCTGTGAGGGTGGGTTGTGGATTATCTGTAGCAGGAGTCGAAGCGGTGTTACATGCTGTAAGCGCAAGTGCCGCCATCATGATGCCGGCAAGGAAGTTGCTTGTGGTGTAGCTCATGGTATCTGTGTAAGGATGATAGGTGTTTTTCATCGTTGCAGGGCAGGAGAAGTGTCCTGCCCGGTCGGAAATCGAGTACAAAGTTACGGAGAAACCCCGTCATTCTGTTGGCTTCCCCGCAATGTTCTGTGTTTTTCTTGATGTGCATCAACTTTTTTATGGGGTTCATCATCTGAACGGAGAG
>SFJN01000113.1 GCA_004555055.1 Bacteroidales bacterium
TCAACTTTTCTTTCCACACCATTTCACCACCACTACTTTTGTACGGCTTGCCTTCTTCATTCGGGAAGTCAAACTGCACAAACCAGTAGTCGTAGAGTTGCTTCGCCATCTTCTCTAAATTCTGATTTACCATAAAGGGGGCGAGTCCCCCCCTTAAAACCTTTCGCTCTAATTTGTTTGAGGGCAAATGGCCTTTTTCGGATGGAAACAGAAAATGAATCCAGACAGGAAAGGGGACAAACGAAAAGCCCCCTGTCCGCCACTTTTCGTGAACGGACAGGGGGATATACATCTACCGTCATTGCCGACGGAACGTAAGGAGGCGCGATGCCTGCTTCCTCAACGAGGATATTCGCGGAAGACGAGGCAGACGGGTTTGGGCGTGGCGATGCGTTTGCCGGTGTCGGTGAGGAGTCCGGTATCACTGTCACGCTCGTATATTTCCACTTCATTGGTGTCGCGGCATGCCACCAGCAGATAACGACCGTTGGGGGTAATGGCAAAATTCCGGGGATGACGGCCCGTGGGCTGGTATCCCACGGACTGTAAAGTGCCGTCGGGGGCTACGGAGAATACGCTGATACCATCGCCCTTCAGGCGGTGCGAGGCATAGAGGAAACGGCCGTCGGGCGACATATGGATGTCGGCACTCCCCTCGCCGTCGTGAGGGTCGGCCTTAATGGTCTGAACCGTGGTGAAGGGTTTCGTGCCATCGGAGGGATTGTAGCGTAGGCAAACGATTTCGCCGCTGATTTCGCCGAGCACATAGGCCATGGTACCGTCGGCTGAAAAACACAGATGGCGTGGTCCCATACGGGCAGGGAGTTTCACATCGGAAGTGGGCTGGGCATAGGTGCCGTCTGCACGTCGGGGGAAAAGGTGGATGCAGTCCGTACCGAGGTCGTTGGCAAGCATATAGCGGCCGTCGCGGGTGAAGTTCACCGCGTGAAGGTGGGGTTGGTCCTGACGTTCGGCATCAGGACCCTTTCCGCTGAAGGCCACTGCCTTGCCACGTCCCAAGGCACCACCCTCCTCCACCGGGAACATGGTGACATTGCCGCCCATATAGTTGGCGGTGTAGAGGCTGCGGCCGTCGGGGGCAAGGGTAATGTTGCAGGGGGCACCGCCATGGGTGAGACGGGCTCCGCCAAGGGTGAGCGAGGGAACTGTGGCATCGAACCGCAGGTGACATGCCATGGAACGCATCCCCTCGTCCTCGTTGACGCTATAGACATGGCAGCCGTCGGCAGAGAGGCAGAGGAACGAGGGGTTGGCCACGCCCGAAGCCTGGCAGAGGAACGTGGGGGTACCGGTGGTCTCATCGAAACCGTATACTTTCAGGCCGGCATCATCGGCACTGCAATAACTGCCGATGAAGAGAAAAAGGGCGGAGAGGATGGTCATGGATAATTCAATGGGGAAAGAAACATGTGGAAGATGGAGGACGGAAAACGCGAAAGCGCTGCCACTGAGGGGGCAGCGCTATGGAAGGGGAAAAAACGTCAATGACTGGCAGCGAGGACGATTTCGCTGAGCGAAGGATGGGCATGCACGGTATGTGCTATCTCGGAAATGTTGCCGTCGTGCTGCATGATGACCGCCACTTCGTGGATGAGGTCGCAGGCATGTGCACCGAGGATGTGTGCACCGAGGATGCGTCCGTCGGGAGCGGTAAGGATTTTCACGAATCCGTCGTCGGCATTCATCGTCAGCGCCTTGCCGTTGGCACGGTAGAATGATTTGTGGGTCTGATATTCCACACCGGCTTCGCTGAGCTGTTCTTCCGTACGGCCCACCATGGCGGCCTCGGGAACGGTGAAGACGGCAGCGGGCATCACCTCGAGACGATAGGGCGATGGACGGCCGAGAATGTGGTCGAGGGCAGCAAAGCCCTGGAAGGTGGCGGCATGTGCCAATTGGCAGAGGCCGTTGATGTCGCCGATAGCATAGACACCGGGGACGGATGTCTGGAAATGTTCGTCGACGACGATACCGCGACGCGACGTTTCGATGCCGGCATCGGCAAAGTTCATGCTTTCGAGGTTTGCGCCACGGCCTACAGCCATGAGCACCACATCGGCCTCCACGCTGCGAACCTTGCCCTTCTCTTCGTAGTCCACAGTGAGGGTTTCGCCTTCGTGGATGGCCTTGGCGGCAGCACCCACATGGAAGTCTATGCCCTGCTTCTTCAGGCTCGTACGCAGACGCTTGGCAAGGTCGCGGTCGAAGAAGGGGAGCACTTCCTTGCAGAATTCGATGACGGTGACTTCGGAACCGAAGGCACGGAAGATTCCGGCGAACTCCATGCCGATGACACCGCCTCCAATGATGGTGAGCCGGCGGGGCACTTCCCGCAACTGCAGCAGTTCGGTGCTGGTGAGCACACCCTTGGCATGTGCACCCTCGATGGGGAGGAAGCGCGAGGTGCTGCCGGTGGCGATGATGATGTGGGGGGCGGTATAGGTTTCGTCGCCCACGGCTACGGTATGTGCGTCGACGAAGCGTGCCTCGCCGCGGACGAGGGTGATGCCGGGAGCCTTCATCAGGCTGTCAATGGCACCCTGGAGCTGGCTGACGATGGCATCCTTGCGGGCCATGGCTTTCGCGAGGTCGAAGGTGACTTCGGATGCGGTGATGCCGAGGGCTTCGGAGTGGCGGCTTTCGGCCAGCACCTCGGCGGTGTGGCACAGGCATTTGGTGGGAATGCATCCGGCATTCAGGCAGGTACCGCCCAGGGCATCACGTTCGATGATGACGGTCTGCAGGCCGGCGGCTGCGGCATGCACGGCGGCTTCGTAGCCACCAGGGCCGGCGCCGATGATGATGAGTTGGGTTTCCATGATGTGGGAAGTAGGGAGGGATTCTTGGAGGTGTTCGTTTCGGAGAAACACAATGGTAATGTTTCCTTCGTAATGGATTCTGGACGTGCTCCAGTCGATTGATATGGGAGAAAATGCAAGGCGGTGCAACCGTTGCAAGGGTATGCACCGCCTCACTGTCTTTATGCTGATGTCAGAGGGCCTTGAAGGTGAACTTGGGTTCCTTCACCGCCTTCACGTCGTCGAGACGGCGTATGGGGGTGTTGTGGGGAGCGGACTTCACCATCTGGGGGTCGGCCTTGGCCTCTTCAGCGATGCGTATCATCACGTCGATGAAGGCGTCGAGCGTATCCTTGCTCTCGGTCTCCGTAGGCTCAATCATCAGTGCCTCGTGGAACAGGAGGGGGAAGTAGATGGTCGGAGCATGGTAACCGTAGTCGAGCAGGCGCTTTGCCACGTCAAGTGTGGTGACATGGTCGGCGGCATGATGGTCACCGCCATATTCTTCGCGCAGGCCGTCGAAGACGAACTCGTGCTTGCAAACCACGTCAATGGGGAGCTTGTAGTGCGTGCGCAGACGCTCCTTGATGTAGTTGGCATTGAGCACGCTGAGACGTCCGGCCATGGGCACGTTTTCACGACCGAGGCTGAGGAGATAGGCATAGGCACGGACAATGATGCCGAAATTACCGAGGAATCCGGAGACACAGCCCAGCGACTCATCGTCGAAGCGCTGTTCGAAGCGGCCCTTCTCTTCGTTGTATACCACCTGGGGATTGGGCAGGCAGTGCTCCAGTCCGGCACGTACACCGACGGGACCGCTGCCGGGACCGCCGCCGCCGTGAGGTGTGGAGAAGGTCTTGTGGAGGTTGATGTGCATGACGTCGAAGCCCATATCGCCGGGACGGCATACGCCGAGCATGGGGTTCAGGTTGGCACCGTCGTAGTACATCAGACCGCCGCACTCATGGACGAGGCGTGCGATTTCGGGAATCTGTGTCTCGAAGAGTCCGAGGGTATTGGGGTTGGTCATCATCATACCTGCCACATCGGGACCGAGGAGGGGCTTGAGGTCCTCCACGTCGACGGTTCCCTGTGCGGTACTCTTTACCTGCACAATCTGGAAACCTGCAACGGCTGCAGAGGCAGGGTTGGTGCCGTGGGCGGAATCGGGGACGATAATCTTTTTGCGGTTCACGTCGCCACGCTGACGATGGTAG
This sequence comes from Bacteroidales bacterium, assembly GCA_004555055.1. Taxonomy (GTDB): domain Bacteria; phylum Bacteroidota; class Bacteroidia; order Bacteroidales; family Bacteroidaceae; genus Alloprevotella. The sequence continues at coordinate 4,040 of SFJN01000113.1, forward strand.
GTGCCGATGACCATGAGTCCCGTAAGTTCGCCGTGGGCTCCGGCGTAAGGGTTGAGGGTGAAGCGCGAAAGTCCGGAGATTTCTGCCAGTGTACGCTGCACCTCGTCATAGAGTTTGAGGGCACCCTGTGCACAGCAGTCGGGGGTGGCGGGGTGTACGTTGAAGCCTGGCAGTGCGGCCATCTCCTCGTTGACCTTGGGGTTGTACTTCATCGTACAGGAGCCGAGGGGATAGAAGCCGGTGTCGACGCCGAAGTTGTTGTTCGACATGTTGGTATAGTGGCGTGCCACTGTGAGTTCGTCGACTTCGGGGAGGAGGGTCTTCCGCTCGCGACGGGCTACGGGAAGTGCGTCGAGGGCGTATGCTGCAAATTCGTTGGCGGGGAGGGAATATCCCTTGCGGCCGGGTTTGGAAAGCTCAAATACCAGCTTTCCGTAATAAACATTGTTCATAGTGTCAGAAAGCTTTTGAGATTATACAAGACTTACCAATTGGTCAATTTCCTGGCGCGTGCGGGTTTCGGTGGCGGCAAATGTGATGCAGCCTTCCATGCCCTCGGTGCGGACACCGGCAAGGAATCCGGCTTCGGCCATACGCTTGCGGAACTCGCAGGTGCAGCCGTCGTAGCGGAGGGTGAACTCGTTGAGGAAGGGCTGTCCGGGGAAGGCTTCAGTGAACTTGCCCGTAGCCAGGAGCCGCTCGTGCAGATAGTGTGCGGCACCGTAGCTCTGCTCGTTGACCTCGCGCAGACCTTCCTCGCCCATCAGCGAAAGGTAGGCTGCCACATAGAGGCACATGAAGCCCTGCGCGGTACAGATGTTCGAGGTGGCCTTCTCACGACGGATGTGCTGCTCGCGGGCCTGCATGGTGAGGACGAATGCACGGCGGCCTTCGGCATCGGTGGTAGCACCGACAAGGCGTCCGGGCATCTTGCGGATAAGGGCCTCGTTGACGCAGAGGTAACCGATGTACGGACCGCCATAGCCCATGGGTATACCCAGGCTCTGTGCGTCGCCGCAGGCAATGTCGGCACCCCACTCGCCGGGGGTCTTGAGCACGCCGAGGGCCGATGCCACGGTGTTGATGGCAAGGAGGGTCTTGTGGGCATGGCACAGGTCGGCCAGACCTTCGAAGTCCTCGATGATGCCGAAGCGGTTGGGCTGTGCCACGATGACACCTGCCACATCGTCGGCCTCGACCATCGTCTTCACCGCCTCGCGGTCGGTAACGCCTTCGGCAGTGGCGGAAACCGTCACAAGGTCCACACCGTGGAACTTGGCATAGGTACCTACCACACGGAGTACATTGGGCTGGAAGGTACCGCTGATGAGCACCTTGTTGCGCTTCTTGGCATTGGCCACGCACATGAGCATGGCTTCGGCGGTGGCGGTGCTGCCGTCGTACATCGAGGCATTGGAGATGGCCATGCCTGTGAGGTCGGCCATCATGGTCTGGTATTCAAAGATATACTGCAGCGTTCCCTGCGAAATCTCTGCCTGATAGGGGGTATAGCTGGTGCTGAACTCCGAGCGGGCGGCGATGTAGGGGACGAGGCTGGGGGTATAGTGGTCGTAGCATCCGGCTCCGGCAAAGCATACCAGGCGGCGGTTCTCGGCGGCAAGGCCTTCGATGATGCGGCGTACCTCCACCTCACTCTTGGCAGTGGGGATGTTGAGCTCGCGGTGAAGCTTCAGTTCCTCGGGCACCTCAGCATAGAGGTCGTCGAGGCTTGAAACTCCGATGACGTCCAGCATCTTCTGAACGTCATCAGGGGTGTGCGGGAAATATTTGAACATAATTCCTCGTTTCTATCTTTTATTCGTGGGGATATTCCGGGCGTTGGGATTCGGAAAATCTTATTCGCAAATCTTGGCGTAAGCCTCGGCGTCGAGGAGCTTTTCGAGCTCACTGGGATCGCTCAGACGCACCTTCATAATCCAGTTGGCGAAGGCATCCTGGTTGATGAGTTCGGGCTCGTCCTCCAGCGCGCTGTTCACTTCCACCACTTCACCGCTGACGGGCGAGAAGAGGTCGCTGGCAGCCTTCACGCTTTCTACTGCTCCGAATTCCTCACCGGCGGTAACTTCGTCCTCTTCGGCGGGCATGTCAACATAAACAACGTTGCCGAGCTGGCTCTGGGCATAGTCGGTGATTCCTACATAACCGAATTCTCCTTCTACACGTACGTATTCGTGGCTCTCGCTGTAATAGAGGCCTTCAATGATCTTTGCCATAATTGTCTTTATATATAATAAATGAGTTTTTTACTGGTTGGGTGGCATCCCAAATGCGGATGCCGTAGGGGGAAATATAGGGAGGGGGAGGATTGTGTGACGGGGAATCCTCCCCCCGGAAAAAAGGATATGTTTACTTTTTGTAGCTCTTGTCGTAGAAACGCTTCTTCACCACCACGCCGTTGTGGAGCTTGCGGTGGATGCGAACCTGTACGGGAGTGCCGAGCTTGGCATAGTCAATCTTCACGAGTGCCATGCAGACGCTCTTGCCGGTGCTGATGCTGTTGTAGCCGGTGGTGACATAACCCACCACTTCGTCGTTCACTACCACATCGTAGCCATGGCGGGGAATGGCGCGGCCCTCAAGTTCGATGCCCACCACCTTGCGTGTCAGACCGTCGGCCTTCTGCTTCAGCAGGGCTTCCTTGCCGACAAACTCTTCCTTGTCGAGCTTGGCAAACATGCCGAGTCCGGCCTCCAGCGGGCTGAGGTCATCGGTAAGTTCATCGCCGTAGAGGGGAAGTCCGACTTCGAAACGGAGGGTGTCGCGGCATCCCAGTCCGCAGGGCTTGGCCTCGCCGCTCTCGATGAGCTTGTCCCAGTTGCGTTGTATGAAGGCGTGGCTGCCGTAGATTTCAAAGCCGTCTTCGCCGGTGTAGCCGGTACGGCTGAGGATGATGGTCTCGCCGTCGACCTCCATCTTCTTGAAGGTATAGAACACGAGTTCCTGGCACGCCAGGCCGAGCACGCGCTCCACCACTCCCTCGGCAAGGGGACCCTGCACGGCAAGCTGGCCATAGTATTCGCTCTGGTTTTCGGTCTTCACATCGAAGTCGGCGGCCTGCTCTACAATCCAGGCATAGTCCTTGTCGATGTTGGCGGCGTTGATGACGAGGAAGAATCGCTCGTCGGTCTCCTTATATACGAGGAGGTCGTCGACGGTACCGCCGTGGGGATGGAGCATCATACCGTAGAAGATCTTTCCTTCGGGGGCACCTGCCACGTCGTTGGTGAAGATATGCTGCACGAAACGTTCGGCCTCGGGACCGGTGACGAGGACTTCGCCCATGTGGCTGACGTCGAAGACACCGCAGGCCTTGCGCACTGCCATATGCTCGTCAGCAATGTCGGTGTACTGGATAGGCATTTCAAAGCCTCCGAACGATACCATCTTGGCCTTCAGCGCAAGGTGGCGCTCATAGAGACAGGTTCTCTTGTCGCTCATAACTTTTGGATAATAGTATTTAGATTCTTAGGTAATTGAATTTCTTGAGAAAACGGGCATTGCCAAAAACCAGGCATTCCCCAAAGGGCGCATCTCCCGTCTCAAAGCGCCTGCTCCAGGAGTTTTAGGAGCCCCTGTTCGTCGAGTCCGCGGATACTGCGCTCGGGATGATGCTGTGCAACGGCCTGCTGCAGGCCTTCGGGGGTGAAGGGTATGTCCGTAAAGGTTTCCCTGAAAGCGGCGGCGGCATCCGCCACTTCGAAATAGTCGCCGCGGAGCACGACGTCGCGTACCAGGGTGCCGCGCAGACTGAAGTGCATCTCCAGCAGACCGCAACCCCTGATGCGTCCGCCCCTCACCACTTCGGCACGTGCCGAGGAGCCGAGGAGATATTCGGGGTCGTAATATCCCGCCTCTATCTCTTCGATGGCACGGACATCGGATTCGGAGAGTTCGACGGTGATGTGGGTGAGGCGCTCGCGGAGGGCTTCCTGCAGACGTTCCACGCCAAACGGCAAATAGTCTTTCAGCAATGCCACGCGGCTGCGGACACTCTTCACACCAGCCGACTTGAGTTTGCTGACATCGGGATGCAGGGCTCCGTCCATCAGTTCGGGATTGGTGTCGAAGAGCATGGTGCCGTGCACGATGTTGCGGTCGCTGAGGTGGTAGAAGGCATTGCCGCACACCTTGCCGCCTGCCAGGCCGTCGCGGCCCTCAAGGACGATGTCGTTGCGGCCCGAAACGCTGGTGGGGGCTCCTAAGGCGCAGAGGCAGTCGCTCACGCACCGCGAATATTCGGCAAAGAGGCTCTCCACAGGACCGGCACCGGTGATGAGGCTGACCATGATGTTGCGCTCATCGGCGAAGATGGCACCGCCGCCGCTCTTGCGACGGATGATGTCGATGCCGTGCTGACGGCAGAAGTCAAGGTCGATTTCCTGATGTGCCACCTGGTTGCGACCCATCACCACCGTGGGGCGCAGGCGCCAGGTAAACAGGTAGTTGCCCTCGGGAAGGGTGCGGGCAACATATTCTTCGGCGGCAAGATAAAAGGCGGCACGGCGGAATTCGTAACCTTCGGGGAACGCCACATAGCACGCCGGAAAATGCGCCGGGGTTTCTATAACTTCTGACATAGGTCGTATTTCTGATTGTTGTATGACGGCGGAAATCCCTTGCTACGGCAGCGTGGCATAGTCTCTCCCGTCAGTCAGGACAAAAGGGCATTCGCACAGGGCATGGAAATCCTCGCCCCTCACCACGACGCACAAATGCCTATATTCCGAGGGCAAAGGTAATAAGGAATTGTGAAATATCTGCAAAACTTTGACTAAAAAACCTTGTTTTCGCCCTATATGTCCCATCTTTTGCATCCTTTTATGGCTCTGAAAAGGGAGACATCCTGTAAAGTCCA
>SFJN01000114.1 GCA_004555055.1 Bacteroidales bacterium
ATATATTTGTTCTTCGCATCCATATTTATCTTCCTAACAAACCTCTTGTATTTTCTGGAGTGAGTTTCGGATAGAATGGATGAATTAGCTTTATGGTGGATACTTGTCCTGTTATTGGACATAGATCTTTATTTTTACGATAAAAATGAATGAATGATATGATAAATTATTTGACAACAAAGAATCGATTGCTGGTTGCATTGCTTGCATTTATTCTTCCATTTTCTTTTGCGAAAGCAGAAGTAAAAGAAGATGGAAAGACTATTTCGCAAGGCTGGTACGTCGGTATTGAGGGTGGAATGCCTTTCGGTTTCTCTACTTTCTCAAGTTTCGGACATGACAAGACGCACCTCGGTTGGGCTGCTGGCTTATATGGGGGCTATCGTTTCAACTCCATATTCTCGGCTGAGTTATCTGCCAAGTATGGAGAGATGAACTTGTCTGCACAAGACTGCTGCGTAGAACGTAACTATTGGTTGGGTAGCGACGGTATGCTTTACAACGCAGGTGTCTTAGGCATGGATAGTTGGGAATATGCCAATCTGAAAAGCCATGTCAGAATGGGTTGGTATGGGGCAAGAGTGAACGTTCATCTCCTTGGACTGTTCCCTCAAACAGCTAACAGCCGATGGGATTTGGCTGTTTCACCTCATATATATGCAGTAACTACCAAGGCTGACATCCGTACTACAACCCAAAGAAGTTCGATGGAGTCCATTTTCCCGACAAGCGGCACGGAAATGGACCGCCGGCAATTAGTCGGGAGCGGCAAACGCTGCTTCCCGAGAATCGTCGCGGGTGATGACGGGGATGCCGCCTTCCACAGGATAGGTTACCCAAAACGAGGTACCTCCCTCCATGTCGCCAGGACGTGCCAACTGCGCCCGGAAGACGATGCCACGGGGAGAAATCTTGTCAAAGGCGATGCCGCAGAAAATCTGCGACATGGGATCGGCATCACTGCCTAAAGCCTTAATGAAGTCGTTTTTTCGGAACACCTTGTCTACCAGCACCTTGCCATCGACGGTCACGCGCACCTTCGCCTCATTGTCCTTGTAGGGGTCGTTGTAGGTATCTTTCACCATCGGGAGGGTATCGCTGGGGGCGATGCTTACCGTCGTGACATAATGTTTGCCGTCATAATCTATTGCTACCGGTGGCAAGGTACGGGCATCGTCATGCCCGGGACCTTCTTCCTGCGCCAGATTGTACATGGTGGTATCTATACGGACGGCATTGCCGTCGGTACGGTTGCCACATGCCACAGTAAGCATAAGGGAAAAAAGAAGGAGAGCGGACGCCGAAATCTCAATTATGGTCTTTCTCATAAACAAATTTGTCGAAAAATATCTGCAAAGATAAGCAAAGTTTAAAACGTAATGACTAATTTTGCAGAAAAAAAGAGCATGTCACGATTGTTTTCCATTGCATTTTGGATGTTTGCAGGACTCCTGTCGGGTGCCTGCAACTCTGGAAACCCTACCGCTACGGAAGTGAAAGGTGGGGACGCCGTGGGCGACAGTAGCCACCGCGAGCTCCCGATAAGGCACAGGAAGGAATTAGCGGATGCCGTACAGCAGCAAAGTAGGCTATACACCACGGCATGCCACGTCCGCAAAATTGTGCTTTACAGCGATGACACGCGCATGGGCGGGAAACTGCTTGACATTCCCCTACCGGGAACGCGGAAGGTGGCCATCCCCATCGATGTAACGCTGAAAGCCTATGTTGATTTTGCGGACTTTTCAGAGCAAAACGTGACCGTGGCAGACTCCATTTGCATCATCACTTTACCCGACCCTAAGGTCGTCGTTACCGCCTCGCGCGTGGACCACCGTCAGACACGGCAATACATTTCTATGACCCGCTCAAAATTCAGCGAGGAGGAAATATCGCGCCTTACCGCGCAGGGCGAGGATTCCATTGTGGACCATATCGGCAACTATGGCATCATTGCACAGAGCCGCGAGGATTGCGCGCGGGTGCTGGTACCGATGATTCAGCGCATGGGATTCGAAGCTCGGAACATCATCGTCCGATATCGGAAGGAGTATAGCGAGGACGAAATCCGAAAGATGACACGCTTCAGGGATATGCCGTAAAAATGTCCGGGGAGGAGGGCTGGTTCTGCCCGGCTTGTTTGTTGCCCATATCGACGTGTTCGGGAGGAATAGGAACTGCTGCCCACTAGCAAACGGCCTCCCTGAAGGTCGGAAGGCTTTTCCCCTAAAGGGATAGCTACCCCATACAGCATCTGCTCCCGGCTTTTACAAGTGCTCTACTCCCCTCCTCCCGCCCACCCCAAAAAAAGAAATCCCATGAAAACGCTTTGGAAAACCATCACATGGCCTTTTCGCCACCTGTATCTCTGCCTGTTTTTCGTACTGGCTGTGCTGGCTGCATGGGGAGTATCCGTGCTCTTGCGAAAATGCAACGTGAGCGCCCCTTTGCTCGCCGTGGAAAAAAATGAGGCCATCGAAACAACTCCCGAAGAAATACTTTCAATCAGGCACATCGGCCAATGGGAATTCCTGAGTTTTGCGATGGAAGAGATGGTGGAACGCCACGAAGCCCGAATGCTGGGCGACCGGCACCTTGTACGGATATATTATGGCACCATCCGTCTGGGTCTTGACACCAAAGACTTCTCCGACACCTGGTTCGCGGCTAAGGGCAATACGGCTGTGGTGAATCTTCCGGACATCAGAATCCTCGATGAAAATTTCATTGACGAGGCGCGTACAAAGACATTCTACGAAGAGGGCGCTTTCAACGCCGAGGTGAAGCGGGAACTTTACGACGAGGCTTACCGCGCGATGAAAGCACGCGCCATGACAGCACAAAACAGAAAAACCGCACGGCTTGCCGCAGAAAGGCAGATGAGGGCGATACTCTCGGCTTTCGGTTACGACAGCATCGTGGTGAACTTTCCACCGCAAGCTTCACAAAGCCCCTCCCACCAAGAAAACACAACAAAGGCATCCATAACTGAACAAAAATAAGCCAGAAAAGCATACCCCCCCCAAAAAACACAACAACCCCAACAAAAACCCTACAAAAAAAGAAGATGAAACGCCTATTTACTTTCCTTGTCGGAATAGTTACGACAGCTGCCTTGTGGGCTGTCCCCGCAAAATCGACGGTCTTTACGGTTAAGCAGCACGACGGAACGACAATCACCGTAAGGCAGGTGGGAGACGAATGGTTCCATTTCTACATCAACGTAGAGACGGGCGAACGTCTGCTTGCCGATGACGACATGAACTTCCGCCCCTTGTCGGATGTCGAGTTTTCGCAACGTTGCAGCCTCTCGAACAGTCGCAGAGCGCCCATGCACCGCCTCCCCACACAGGACGGTACCACGCTCGACCTCAAAGGAAAGCGCAAGTCGCTCGTACTCCTGGTGGATTTCAGCGACCTCAGTTATACCGCCTCCCGCGAACGTATGGACGACCAAATGAACAAAAAGGGCTTTTCGGAGAACGGGCATATCGGCTCCGTACGCGACTACTTCCTGGCACAGTCATACGGACAGTTCGAGGTGGACTTCGACGTCGTGGGCCCCATTACCATGCCCCAAAAGATGAGCTACTACGGCAAGAACAATGCTACGGGTAGCGATTCGCACCCTGGCGAAATGGTGGCAGATGCCTGTCTGGCGGCTCACGAACAGGGCATCAACTTTGCCGACTACGACTGGGATGGAGACGGGGAATGCGAAATGGTGACCGTCATCTATGCCGGTTACGGCGAAGCGCAGAGCAACAACAGCCAGAACATATGGCCGCACCAGTGGTTCCTTTCCGACTCTCACGACTATAACTACAACGACGGTCCCGGAGCCCTCGACCTCGACGGCATACGCGTGAACAAATACTTGGTGCTCAACGAACTCAACGGTTCCTACGGCAGCAGCATCGACGGCATCGGTACATTCTGCCACGAATTCGGGCACAGCCTCGACCTCCCCGACATCTACGATGTGAACTACATCAACTTCGGAATGAACGTCTGGAGCATCATGGACCGCGGATGCTATAACGCCAACGGCAGTGTGCCCTGCGGATATACCGCCTACGAACGCAAATTCTGCGGATGGCTCGAACCCCAGGTGCTCAGCGAAGGGGCGACCATCACCGATATGCCGGCCATCGACGACGAACCTGTGGCATACATCGTATATAACGATGCCGCTCCTACGGAATATTATATGCTTTACAACGTACAGCAAAAAGGCTGGGACACCTATGCTCCGGGGCATGGTCTGCTCATCATGCACGTGGATTACGACTACCAAGTATGGAACACCAATCAGGTGAATGTCAACGGGTCGAGGCAACGCGTAACCATCTTCCATGCCGACAACAACCAATACGAAAGCGAAAGCGGACTGCAGGGCGACCCCTTCCCCGGACTAATGAATGTCACGGAATTCACCGACAAGTCCACTCCCAAGGCTTCGCTCTACAACATGAACACCGACAACCAGCGCCTCATGCACAAGCCCATTACCGAAATCAGCGAAAACTATCCGGGAAAGGGGAAAGGCACCATTTCGTTCAAATTTATGGGAGGCGAAAAGGTGTTTGTCGAGGTACCCACAGGACTGGGCGCAGACCACGTTGGAACAGATTCCTTCACAGCCCTCTGGAACCCTATCACCGATGCGGGCGCCACCTACAACCTGCTGCTCACCACCACGGTGGAAGTTGAAGCCTTTGACCCTGAAGAGGTGAAAATCATTGCAGAGGATTTCAAAGACTTGCAGAGCGGCTCGTACAGCGACAAAGGCAGCGAACTCGACAATTACATGACCACACCCGGATGGGAAGGTCTGATGGTGTACGTTGAAAACGGCCGCCTGAAAATCGGCAGCACCGGCACAAAGGGATATCTCATTTCACCGAAAATGAATGTCACAAGCGGAAGCCTTACCCTTGCTTACAACGGAAAGCCTTACCTCGACGGCACGGAAATGGACCTTGTGCTCACCGTCGTTGACAACGAAGAGCATACCGTGGCTGTGCCCCTGAACAATGGAAACGGGGTCGTTACACTGGAAGGACTACCAGACGGAGATTTCCGGATAAAGATTTCGTCCGAAGCTGCAACGGCAAAAAACGCACGGTTTTACCTCTACAGCCTCGCATTCTACGACGGAGCGTTTACCAAAGAGGAACTTTTCGGCGCCGAGCAGCGCACCAGCGCAGTGCCCAACCGCGTGAAACGGGTGGTAAAGAAAACGATAAGGGAACTCACCGATACGCGATATGAGGTCAGCGACGTTCCCGAAAACTGTGTGTGCAGTTTCCAGGTGCAGGCTGTAGACACCGAGGGCAACGCCAGCGAATGGAGCGAAGCCTATAACCTGGTGTTTGGAGTTGTCGACGGCATTGAAGAAACTGTGGTCCACGCACCATACAGCCACACCGTATTTGACCTGCAAGGACGTCGGGTTTCACAAATGAAACGACACGGCATCTACATCGAAAACGGAAGGCTGAACATCAGATAATGACAGACGCCCCCTGCACCACACCTTCCCCAAAAACAACCTTAATGTGACATCATAAAAGACGGACTTTAGAGGAAACACGCCCCCCAAGAAAAGAGATAGAATGGGAGGGCATCTTCTCCAAAGTCCGTTTTTTATGGGTAGACTCTACCGCTATGGTCGAGTCGAACTAAACAGTCGCACCGATGCAAAGGCAAAACATGCTGAAGCACACAAGCAGAAGGTCGAGCAACTTGCTACGGACACCCCCTTCGTGAAAGACCAGTGCCCCGAAAGCAAAGCTTACCAGCACACTGCCACGACGGGTCATCGAAACGACTGCAATCAGTGCTTCATCATACGCCAAAGCATGGAAATAGCACGCATCGGCAATGCAAAGAAAAAGTGGAATGCAAAGGATTGACCAACGCCAGACAAAAACCTCGCGATGCGAAACGTCGCAATTCCTCTGCCACCATTGCCAGACAACGAGCACAGACATCATCATCAACATCTGATAAACATTGAACCAACTCTGTACGAAAAAAGCCGGCAAACCGAGATTGCCCATCAGAAACTTGTCGTAGAGTCCGCTGAGCGCACCAAGCACAGCGGCACAGACAAGCAACACAATCCAGGCATTATGCGTAAACACAATACCTTCGCGCTTTCCGCTACGGCTTAGTAACCAAAATGCAAAGACGGCAGTAACCACACCTGCCCACTGCCATAAATTAAGTTGCTCGTCGAATATCAGTAATGCACCTATCACCACCATCACCGGTCGGGTGGAATTGATGGGCCCCACTAACGTCAGTGGCAAATGCTTGATGGCAAAATATCCGCAAACCCACGAGCCCAACACCAATGCCGCCTTCAGCATCACCCAAACATGCCACGAGAATGGCCCTGGATAGACGTAGAACAGACTTCCGCTATCGATGACACCATACAGACTTCCCAAGATTATCGGAAGAAATGCAAGAGAGGAAAACAACGTGTTAAGGAAAAGAACCGGAATGACGGCATTTTCACGCAGGCTCAACTTCTTGGCCACATCGTAGAAACCCAAAAACAGGGCAGAGCACAAGGCTATCAAGAACCACATATCCCAAGAATTCAATTATAGGGGCAGGCTTTCCTTCGCCTTACCACAATTGTGAATACTAATCATTTAATTATTGAACGTTATGAAAAGAATTGCTATGTTCGCCATGTGCATCGCTGCCATGTGCATGGTATCCTGTGGAGGCTCCACAAAATCCGAAACCGTGGATGCTGACAGCGTAAGCGTTGAAACAGCTGACAGCACAAACATCGTATCAGACCTTGACGAGGTGACCACAGCACTCGAAAGCGGCAACAGCGAAGCCGTGGAGGCTGGCGTACAGAAACTTCAGGAGAAGATTCAACAACTCGCTGAGAGCGGCGACACCGAAACGGCTAAGGCTTATGCCCTACAGCTCCAGGAATGGTACGACAAAAACAAGGAGAAAGTGGAAGAAGTGGCAAAGAACGGCGCAACCGTTGGCCAGCTTGTTGATGCGGTAAAGAACCTCCCCTCTACAATCGTTGACAATGCAAACGATGCCGCTAACGCTGCGAAAGCTGATGCAGAAACCGTAAAAAAAGCTGCTAAACAGCAGGCTGAAGAGGCCAAAAAGGCTGCGGTAGAGGAAGCGGAGAACAAAGTGAACGAAGCCGCAGAAAAAGCTACAGAAAAGGCAAACGAAGCGGTCAGCAATGCGACGAAGAAGGCTGCACAGAAGCTGCTCGGGAAATAACATTCCCTAATCTCCTATCATATGCAAGGAGAAAACCTGCAGTATCATATAATATATTCTGACATCGGGGCACCATCTGTGTCCCGATGTCTTTTTTATAGAATGAAAGAGACATTATTCCCAAACTCAAAACTGCAGGGTTAGAAGCCTGGAAACCCCGTGCCTGTAATTACACGCGTTTCAATGTAATCTCCACAATTTCTGCCCAAGCGCCTAGCCGGAACGCCATACCTACACCACCAACTCCACGACTTACGATGAGCGAACGCCGGGAACTTCCCCGTCCTGTAGCACCGCTTATCGCATTGGTTGCCGAAACATCATGCGGATGCATTTCATAAAGGCCATACCATTCATCGTAAAACCAAGAGGAAGGACTCCAACCGCACAATTGCAACTGCATGGCATGCGTATGTCCCGACAGTTGCAATGTTGCGGGGGATAACGGCAGCACATGGCTACGCCAGTACGAAGGATAATGACTGAGCAAGATGTTACACGTTTCGGAAGATACTCCATCATATGTTTGCCTGAGGAAACTCCTGTAGTTCGGAACCTCCAAGCCATTGCCATTGCTTTCAATCCCCGCTATGACAATACTGTCACCGTCTCTGTGGAGGGTGTAAGTCTCATTGAGCAGTAATTTCCACCCCATACGTCGCTGTAGCTGTTGCAAGCGCAGCACCTGCTCGCGTCTTTCGCGAAGGGTAAAATCACGGTTATACATCATGTAGTCATGGTTACCCATCACACTAACGATACCGTCACGGGCAGAAAGACGGCAGAGGACTTCCTCAAAATCTTCTGCTTCGGAAGCCGAATGATTTACAAGGTCGCCGGTGAAGACAATCAGGTCGGGCTGAAGGGCATTCACTCGATCCACCACTCTTTCCACTCTTTCACGGTGACGGGCAAAGGTCCCGACATGCCAGTCACTAATCTGCACGATACGGTAACCATCGAAACCCTGTGGAACCTCGCTATGCGCATAGGTGTAAGAAGTGGTTACCAGACGGTCCGGCCCCCATAAAAAGCCATAACAAAGGGCAAGGACTATGGCCAAACTAACTAAGCCACCGAGCACACGCCACGTTATGAACCAACATGGTGACGAACGCTGAAGTGCTGCCATGCCCCAGCACAAACACAAAGGAAGCAGGCATACGACAAGCACGACAATGAGCAGAATCACCATAAAAAGAATACGCACCATAACAATATGATTGAAATAACAGCAAACATAGCCTGAATATTCTCCAGGCTATGACACAGTTTTTTTGTTTTATAAATAAAACTAATTTATAGAAGCCCCCCTATATTACGATA